>JAGXLC010000061.1:0-13097 GCA_018334875.1 Bacteroidales bacterium
GTCGGGACTTGCAATAGCTACAGCATCAAGGTCCTTTCTTTCGACCATTTTCCGGTAATCTTCTATGACTTCGGGTTTATTGCCAGTAAGTTTTTCAGCCATGTCCGCTGCTCCTTCGGCTGCTCGCATGTCTACATCACAAATGTAGCCAATAGACGTGTTTTCTGACTCGGCAACAGCCCTGATAAGGGCTTTTCCCCTGCCATTGACTCCGGCTACACCAAAATTTATCCTGGAATTGGCGCCCTGCATTCTTTTCATACCCGAGGCACTAAGACTATGGGCTCCCAATGTGATTCCCGCTGTTCCTATAGCTGCTTTCTTTATAAAATCTCGTCTTGATTGATCCATAATATTGTTTTTTGAACGATTCTACATTTTTTGAAACGTTTGTAAATTAAGTTGCACTTTAGTTATTACCGGATAGGTCTTTGATTTTAATGTTTCGGAATGAAACCTCATGACCGTGTTCCTGAAGGAGGATGTGGCCTTTTTCTGCTTCTCCAAACCGTTCTCCGTAAGCAGTATATTGTGGAGCTGAATATTTACTCATTTCTACCAGCTTTCTGAAATTTTCACTGCCCCGTTCGTATTCAAGAACTTTTTTGCCATTAAGCCAGTGTTCCACATGGTTGTCATTTGAAACGATGCGCGCATGATTCCATTCTCCGATAGGATTGGGTTCCTTGTTTTTAGCCGGTAGCATATCGTAAAGGGAAGCCAGTGTGCGGTTGCCGTTTCTTCCCTTGTTGGCGTCGGGATGTCCTTCATCATCCAGTATTTGGTATTCCAGACCAAAAGCAGATCCTTCATGATCTCCGGCTTTTTCCGTCACATAATATTTAATGCCGCTGTTGGCACCTTTTGACATTTTAAAGTCCAGCTTCAGCTCAAATTCGCTGAATTCTTCTTCTGTAACAATATCGCCCCCGTGCTGGGATTCTCCTCCTCCTTCAGCTGTAACCTGGAGGGCAGCATTGTGGGTCATCCAGCCTCTTTCAGGGAATTGGTCCATATGGGCGCCTCTCCAGCCTTCATGGTTTTCTCCGTTAAAGAGGAGCTCCCAGCCTTCTTGTTTTTCTTCTTCGGTGAGTTGATTGAACAAGTTGGTTTTCTGTGGAATGTCCATGGTTTTATTGTTTGCCCGGGCTTTTTCACCGGTCAAAAACCTGAAATTGCGCCATCTTACTTTCAGTCCTTCTTTCTCCTCGTCGTCTCCTATGCCATGTACCTGAAGCCCGATAAATCCTTCGTCGGTCATGTTATCTACCAGGTTAGCGGCAGGAACTCCATTGATCCAGGTCTGGATCGTATCGCCCAGCGCCTCTATCCGGTAGGTATTCCATTCTTCGTTTTTAAAAGCTTCTCTTGCGTCGGGGTTATCTTCCAGGTTGTATAACCAACCGCGACGAGCTTCATCATAGACCCCTGCGCTCCATGCACGATCCGAAGGGTCTATTTCAACCTGGTACCCATGGACCCGGTTATCCTTGTATTCCGGGATGCTGTTGCTGCGTATCTGTATTCCTGAATTCAGGCCGTCATCCACTTTAAAATCAACTTTGAGGATGAAATCGCCATACTGCTCTTTGGTGCATAGAAAGCTGGTGGGGGTATTCATAACGGTTTCACCCACGATCATCCCATCTTCTAATGAGTAATTGGCTTCACCATTCAGTTGAACCCATTGATCTAGATTTTCTTCATTGTAAAGCCGGTCCCATTCCGGTTCCGTTTGCGTACACGAAATTGCAAAAAAAATAGAGACCGCTGCTACACCAGTAATTTTAAGAATGTTTTTCATAATAGAAAGGTTTTATTTTATAATTAATTGTCAAAAATTAGCTCGTATGTTGATTGAAGGCATTGCTTAAATGATTTTCTAGCCATATTTTGGGGATAAATTTAAAAAAAACTTACGACCAATCAAATTTAAGGCTTCTATTTTTAATAATTGAAAATAATAAAAGAAGCTTTGAAGTGGGTTAAAACGGGTTTATATCATGTATATTGACAGCAGTAGACAAGCAGGAAAGCCGTTTTTTCCGGAAGGGTAAGACATTTAATAAGGAGTTTTCTAATTAGAGTCTGTCTATAATATCCGCTGGCTGCGTTACGCTCGTTTTTCATGCCAGTCATCCGGCAGCCGACGGACTCCTGGCATTCAAAACTCGCAAGCCTTGCCAGCGAACATTCTAGACGAGACTCTTTCAAATCTCTTTGACTTTATGGGCAAACCCTAATTAAATCTTCCATCCTTTTGTGCTAAAAAATTTATAATTTTCGGGCATTGTATTATTTCAGATCGATGAAAATTTAAAATCAACATAGCTTATGGATATTAACAGTCAGATTTTGTGTTTCGGTGAGATTCTCTGGGACGTGCTTCCTGATAAAAAAGTTCCCGGCGGTGCTCCGATGAATGTTGCCCTTCATCTGAAAAGGCTGGGCATGAATGTAAAATTTGCAAGCAGAATCGGGAGTGATCCCCTGGGAAAGGAATTAAAAGATTATCTGGATTCAATTGCTTTTCAGGAATACCTGCTTCAGGAAGACCGTAACCACCCCACAGGAACCGTTCAGGTAGATCTCTCTGATTCGAATGATCCGAAGTATGATATTGTATTTCCCTCGGCATGGGATTATATAGAAATGACAAAGGAGTTGAAACAAACTGCTGAGGGATCGGAGCTTATTGTCTATGGTAGCCTGGCTTCCAGGAATGAAGTAAGTCGTAAAACCCTGCAGGAAATATTGGACAATCATAATACTTATAATGTGTTGGACATCAACCTTCGGGTACCCCATTATAACAAAGAGCGAACAAAAATTTTAATGAACAGGGCTGACCTGGTGAAGATGAACGAGGAAGAACTTAACATTCTTACGAACTGGTTTACTGATAAGGGGCATGACATGGAAGAGGCAGACCAGGTTAAATTGTTAAGTTCAACATTTGATTGTCCTGTGGTATGTGTTACCAAAGGAGGTAATGGAGCAGCTATGCTTTATGAAGGCAATTATTACCGGCATCCGGGTTATCAGGTTGAAGTGGCAGATGCGGTAGGTTCAGGAGATGCTTTTTTGGCTGCCTTGCTTCATGGATATCTTAGTAAGGGCTTACCTGAAAAAATGCTTGATCTCGCCTGTGCCACAGGTGCATTTGTGGCTTCCAGGTCGGGAGGTACTCCTGAGTATGGCCTGGAAGAGATTGAGAAGATCATGAGAAATATTGGGGGTTTGTCATGAGAATATGAGTATTTTCACGGAAATGTCTGGATGTTCACTATGGGATGTCGGTTCAGGAACTGAAAATTTAAGTTGTTGCCCTTGGTAATCATTCAGATAAGATTATCTTGGAGCAGGTACAAGATAAACCGGATTCAATTTGTAAAAATTATAAGTTGGGGCTGAAATGAAAAGATTAACCGTTTTCCTTATAGTTATTATAAGTTTTTGTTTATCAGGATGTAACAGCAGTAAACAAGAACATTCAGAACAGACTCACCATCCTCAATATTCGTTTGACCAAAAATTTCGTCCCCAGTACCATTTTTCCCCTAAACAGAAGTGGATGAACGATCCCAACGGGATGGTTTATTATGAAGGGACATACCATCTTTTCTTTCAGCACTACCCGGAAGCAATGAAATGGGGGCCCATGCACTGGGGACACACCACAAGTGAAGATCTGTTTCATTGGAAACACAGGGATATAGCTCTTTATCCCGACAGTCTGGGATATATTTTTTCAGGCAGTGCTGTGGTTGACAAGAACAATACCACGGGGTTTCAGTCCGGAGAGGATAAGCCCCTTGTGGCCATTTTTACCCATCACAATCCGGACGATGGTCTGCAGACCCAAAGCATTGCATACAGTACAGATGCCGGCGAGACTTGGACTAAATACAAGGGCAATCCGGTAATTAAAAATCCGGGCATCAGGGATTTCCGGGATCCAAAGGTTTTCTGGCACCAGAAAACATCAAAATGGATCATGGTGCTGGCTGCAGGGGACCATGTCAGATTCTATTCATCGCCCGATCTTAAAGACTGGACCTTAGAAAGTGAGTTTGGGAAAAATGTTGGAGCTCATGGCGGCGTCTGGGAATGTCCCGACTTGTTTCCACTGGCATTGGATGGCAACGAGCGAAATAAGAAATGGGTGTTGCTGGTGAGCATCAATCCCGGTGCACCGAATGGCGGTTCGGGAACCCAATATTTTGTGGGTGATTTTGATGGTCATCGGTTTGTCAATGAATCAAAAAACCACCAGTGGATTGATTATGGCACTGATAATTACGCCGGAGTAACCTGGTCTAATGTGCCGGACCGGGAAATTTTTATCGGATGGATGAACAACTGGACCTATGCGGATACCATTCCCACCTCTACATGGCGGGGATCAATGACTCTTCCGAGGAAACTCACATTAAGTACTGTTGGCGGAAATCCCAGACTGCTCAGTCAGCCAGTAAAAGAGATTTGTGCTTTAAAAGAAGAAGTTTTTTCTTTAAAGGATAAGAAAATTTCAAAAAATTCTCTGAATAAGACCTTCCCGGAAATCCCGCTGGAAGAATCCCAGTTGTATTTCCGGATGAAGGCAGGAGATGCCGACAACATTCTCATCCGTTTTTTCAACCGTCGGAAAGAAGAGCTGGTCATTGACTTTGACAAACAAAATGAGCAGATCTCTGTTGATCGGAGAAATGCCGGTATCGATAATTTTCATAAGGCTTTCCCAAAGATACTGGAGGCACCGTTCAGGCAGTATTCTGATTCTTTAAACTTTAAAGTGTTTTTTGATAGGTCGTCAATGGAATTGTTTGTTAATGGAGGAGAACGCGTGATGACAAACCGGATTTTTCCTTCGGAGCCTTACACGCATCTGGAAGTGCTAACCTCATCCGGTGAAGCACATCTTGGACAATTGAAGATATTTGAAATGGAATCGGTATGGGGGAAAGAAGAGCTGAATTGAGAAATTGATGAAAATAGGCTAAGGCTGAGGCTAAGAAAGCAGGATATTCGGGGATTGCCAACTGCTTTTTGCCAATTGCCAACTCATATGATAAATTTAATCATTCACGCATTTAAGCATTAACGTAGTAAAGAACATAAAATTCTAAAAGTTAAAATCTTATGACCAAAGCAAGCAGATTGTTAATACGCAGCGCCTATGTTGCAGCTCTGGGCGGTTTTCTTTTTGGCTTTGACACCGCAGTTATTTCGGGTGCCGAAAAATCAATACAGGAGTTCTGGAATCTGAGTGGTTTCTGGCACGGGTTTACTGTTGCCATAGCTTTGGTAGGAACGGTAATAGGGGCTTTGACAGCCGGAAAACCCGCTGATAGATTTGGCCGGCGGAATGCCTTGTTGGCAGTAGGGGCTCTGTATCTTATCTCAGCTCTGGGAAGTGCGCTTTCCAATTTATGGATTCCCTTTATGATCTATCGCTTTATTGGCGGTCTTGGTGTGGGCGCCTCCTCAGTGATCGGACCCATGTATATCGCTGAAATTGCTCCTCCCGAAAGAAGAGGCAAACTGGTGGCCATGTTTCAGTTCAATGTGGTCACAGGAATTCTGGTGGCTTATATTTCCAACTATATCATTTCTCTGCTGGCACAAACCGATGCCTGGCGATGGATGTTCGGTGTGGAGGTTATTCCGGCAATCCTGTTTTTTGGTTTTTTGTTCGGAGTTCCGGCTACTCCACGGTGGCTTATCCTTAAAGGCAAATCTGATAAAGCCCGTGATATACTAAAACTTTTCGATATATCGAATATTGAGAAACAGGTAAAAATCATAGAAGATTCCATTTACGCAGAAAGGCATGTACAATCACCCAGGCTCTTTACCAAACAACTGAGGGTTCCCGTTATGCTGGCCATTCTGGTTGCCTTTTTCAATCAGTTTTCCGGAATTAATGCCATAATGTATTATGCCCCGCGCATTTTTGAAGTGGCCGGAGTAGCCAGGGAGTCAGCCTTATTGCAATCGGTCTCTATTGGGCTCACCAACATGATTTTTACACTCATTGCCATCAACATCATCGACCGTGTAGGCCGTAAAAAATTGCTCTTGATAGGGGCCGCGGGGTTAACGGTTACCTTGCTGATGGTTACACTTGACTTTCTGTTGGCTGCCGAACCCGGTAGCGTAGTGCTCATTGGGTTGATCGGATTTATCGCCTTCTTTGCCCTGTCTCAGGGAACGGTGATATGGGTTTATATCTCTGAAATATTCCCCAATAGGGTGAGAGCGAAAGGTCAGACTCTTGGTAGCTTCACCCACTGGGCTGGTGCAGCGATCGTTTCATGGATTTTCCCTATGTTTGCTGAAATTGGCAATACCACATCAACGGGTTATGCTTTTCTGTTATTTACCGTGATCATGGTAATCCAGTTCATCGTGGTATATAAATTCTTCCCTGAAACAAAGGGCAAATCGCTGGAACAGATCCAGGATGACTTTGGGCTATAGTAACTTAGCAGGTTTGTCCAAACTAAAAAGTTTGAAAACATTCACTTAACAAACCATTTTATATCAAAGTAAATAACAAAATACAAGCACCAAAAAACCAAACAACATCCAATTTGGAATTTGTTTTTTGATGCTTTAATGATAGAACCATTATAAAGTTAAATTGCTAGCCCGCATTTTCTTGCTGGTCTTTGGAAAACTGTTCCGATTGAAATACCGGCAGTACTGCTTTATGCAGGAAAGTTCCCTTGAATTCGGAAAACATGACTCCCCGGGTTGTGGAGATGGCCATGGAATTGATCTCGTTGATGAAAGTATCCGGGAATTTAACATTTTGGTCATTTTCCTGGGTTAGGTAATCATTGAAATTCTCAACTTCAAAGATGCAACTGGTTTCCAGATAACCTACCCGTGAGCTTTTATCTTTATCCATGATGCTGATGTTGGTGATCACAAAGACAAGTTTCTTTTCGGCATTGATCCTGTGTTGTAGTTTGAGATCGAAATGAAACGTATTGAAATCGATGTTTTGTTGTTTCGGATGTTTCATTTCCAAATCCAGTGTTTCGATGGCACTTATTTTATAGGTTACTTTGTTTTGTTCTGTCATGGATTTTGATTTTTTTGGTTTACAATTGATTTTTTTGATTATATTTTGCTAAGATCAATACGTGCTGATTGGTATTTTTCTTTTTGTACCATTTGCTTCATATTTTTAATGGTATGATAAGGTCCTTTGTTATATATTCTTTCAGCCAGCCATCCGGGAAGCTGAATGTTCGGTTTAACCTTGGTTTTAAAGATGATTCTTACCCGGTCTCCGTTCAGGGAAACAAACCTCCATGAGGATTTTACAGAGGGAATTCTCCGTATACCATCTTTTTCAGGGATCACTCCTGTGAGATCACTGGACTTTGTATAGACGGTTTGGCTCCCTGAATCCCGGAAGATCCGAAAGTCAAGTACTACATCCCTGTCTCTCCCCGGCCATGGAATATCGGAGCGTAAATAGTAAGAAAAATGATATTCATTGTTTTTCCTGATCAGGGAAGTTTCTTTTGCTGCATGTATCCAGTCTTTGAAACCATTGACATCTTTCATTAGGGCAACGAATGCTTTCAAATTGCTTCTTACTTCGCTGACTCCTTTGATTTCAACATATTCCCGATTATTTCCCTTTTTTGTATAAATTTCTATTCCCTTCTTATCCTTAATGAGTTCCCAGTCTGCTTTCCCGTAAAAGCTCAATGGCAAGAAAACAAATAACACCATTATGTATGTATATGATTTCATAGTGAGCCTGGGATAAAAAGTTTTTGGTTCCTGGCCATTTAACCCGAATTATTCAAGAATAATTCTGACGCTATTGAAAAACCTGGCTTTTTGCTTCAATAAATTTCGCAAAAAGCCGGTTTTTCTAATGCGGGATTAAAGTGGTGTAAAATTAAGAAAACTGTCATGGATACAATAAGGATTTAATGAAAATGATGAAATTTCCGGAATATCAACGATAATTATGATGGATTGAGTTTGGGTTTTTTCTTACGCTTTCTGGATTTAATGAATAATTAATTACAGAGTAAAGGAGAAGTGGAATAAAGTTATATTTTTGCGGCAAATTTTTGATTATGGAAATTACAATCGGAAATAACATTAAAGGGCTGATTTTTGACGTGGATGGGACCCTGGCCGACAGCATGCCCGTACATCTGGAAACGTGGAATATGCTGGGCAATAAATATGGGTTTCAATATACCCGGACCGATCTGGAAAAGTATGCCGGTATGTCCGGGCAGGAAATTGTGGAGATCATCAATGAAAAGAATGGCTTACAGCTCGATCCGGATCAAATAGCCCATGAGAAAGAAGCGGCTTTTCTGGAAAATCTCGATAAGGTTAAACCCATCACTCCTGTGGTGGAATTATTGGAGAAATATCATGGTTGTTTGCCGATAGCTGCCGGAACAGGGGGGTTCAGAAGCGTTGCGACCAGAATACTCAAGGCTGTTGGCGTGTGGAGTAAGATTGATATCCTGGTGGGTTCGGATGATGTGGTTCATCATAAGCCGGCACCCGATACCTTCCTGAAATGTGCAGAAGAATTGGGTGTTGACCCAAAAGATTGTCTGGTATTTGAAGATGCCGATCTGGGCTTTCGGGCTGCACGAAATGCCGGAATGCACCTGATTGATGTCAGGCCATACTACATGGATGGGTTTGAAAAGGAAGCTTTGAAAGGGGAATCGAAAGATCATTGAATTAATACTTAAATGCATAAATGATTAAATTATAACATTGTGAAATTCTCGCTTCGCTTATGAAGATATACGTTGTTACATGGTTACATTTTTGATTGTAGATGATTGGTTGGTTGACCAGCGTCTATCTGTTAAATTCTTTGTGTCCCTCAGTGATTTCCTTTGTGCACTCCTTGGTTAATATTATTATTTGCAATACCGGCTCACCATGTCCTGTACTTTTGCATCTTTCACTTTCAGGCAATGATTTGTGGTAAATGTTTTTTAAAATTACGCCAGGCTTGATTCTCCAAAATATGACATGACATCAAACATCAAACATCAAACTTCTGTCAAACCTTCAACCTTTTTATCAATTCCAATCAAACAATTCCACCTGTCGGCGGGCAGGCTCGCCTGCCAGCGGCCAATCATCCAATCATTCAATCATTCAATCATCCCTTCATCAGACTTATTCCTCACCCGGTTCAACAACATCTATGCCTTCAGCCTGAAGCTGTTCCATTACATAGTTGGTATATTTTTCATCCTTAAATGCAAACCAGTCATCCCTGTATTTTGAGGTCTCCACCAGATGCTGAAAGTTGTCAAAAGGCTTGTGTTGGTATAGAGCATCAAGAAGTTTGTTTTGAAATTCCCTGTCCACTTTATAAATGAATTCTTCCATCATTTCAAATATTTCCCAGGGCTCCATACGTGTAAAGATCATGTAATTTTCCCAGTGGTCGGTAATTTTTCTCAATTCATCCGTGTTGAAATCATTATCTTCCGAGAATTCATCGACATCCGGCAATGACTTGTATTCTCCGGTGTCTTTATTCAGGTAAACGTTGTTGCCGTTTTCCAGTCTTTTGGCTATATCCAGTGTTTGTTTTTTATTGATTTTCATTTTATTGCTTATTTATATCCGTATCAATGCGAATTCCGAGAACAATATAATAAAATTTCCTGAACCGATCAATTTCGCTTTCATAAAAAAATATTTCCCCTGCTCTTTTTGGCGAAAATGAAAATTTCTTTATGTTTGTGACACGAATCTATAAATGGTGTTACTGAAATTATTGATCTATGACAGGAAATAAAATCTATTGGCTTTTGTTTTTTATTCTTTTGCCTCAGCTTGTTGTTTCCCAGATCACAATTGAAGGGCAAGTAAGTGATGATGAAACGAATAAACCCCTGGCCGGCGCCAATGTTTTGGTAGAGGGCACAAGGGATGCCGCCACTACCAATGCAGAGGGTTATTTTAAATTGGTGGTCCCGGAAGAAGCTGAAAAAGTAAGCGTCTCGTTCGTGGGCTATCATACCAAAACCGTTAGCGTTCCTGATGCTTCTGATTATCTGGATATCCGGCTTGTTCCCCGGGCGCATGACATACAGGAAGTGGTTATCCGTGGAGATATACGACAATCTGTTGAACGCATTTTTCATGAATCGCGGTTGCCTTTCACATGGCTGGAAAGCGAAGCATCCGCCTCAAATTCCAGTGTTTTTAGCAAATTGGTAGAAGTTCCCGGAGTGTACATCGAATCCCAGGATGTATCAGGTCTGAGTGAAAAGTCTGTTAGAATCCGGGGGATCAAAAGCTATTTTAGCGGAATGACCGTGGAAGGCATTCCCAATTACGGCATTATGCCCATTGGCCCGCGTGACTATCTTTATGATATGGAGAACATCGGATCGGTTTCCGTTTACAAAGGGGTCATTCCTTCAGGGGTATTTTCTGCTACTGGAAATAAAGGAGGCGTCATCAGGCTGGATTTTAAGAGGCCTGAAGAGGAGTTTGGAATTACCGCCAGACAATCGGTGGGATCCGACTACTATACAAGAAGTTTCATCCGTGTTGATGCAGGCACATTACCTGCCGGAACAAAGGTGTTTGGATCCTATTCCTACACAAAAGCTGATAAATGGAAAGGAACAGGGAATATTGGCCCCAGACATAATTTTACCCTTGGAGTGACGCAGGATTGGGGTGAACATCTGAGTGCGGAGTTGTTTTTTATACATAACAGGTTGAAGCGACACGATTTCAGGGAGCTATCCTATAATCAGGCTGAGAATATCTCTGAAAATTACCAATTCCATTTTCTCCGTGAACTTTCTGATCGGGCTGTAGATAAAGCTTATTACTATGATAACAACAAGGGGAATTTTATCAATTCGGCGATCTATGGCAATTTGCAATTTAATGTATCCGATAATCTGGTATTTTCACTGAAACCCTATTTTTCTGCAGAAGATGCCGGATTTTGGCACAAACAGATCACCGGTCCGCCTCAAAGCCCGAATTATATGCTTTTCAATCGTTTGCGAAATGACAAAAAAGCAGGTCTTATTGCAGAAGGTACAGGAAAGCTTAATGATATACGACTATCAGCCGGATACTGGGGTGAACTCAATGATCTGTCCGCAAAAGTGCATGTTTATAAACTGAGGACCGATGCTGAACGTCTCGATCAGGGGATTAATCCCGAAACCATAAACACCACCCCCGGTACGATTCATAATCCTTATCTGAAGGTTTCCGGTTCGCCGGGCAATTTCGACTGGCATGCCGGATTGAAATATTTCTTTTATTCGGAGGCGAATACGGAAAATTACGCCATAAAGGGCGATGAACGCGAACGACTTCCCACACTGGATTTGAAAAACACAGGATATCATGCATGGCTTCCTACATTGGGATTTGGATATTCGTTCAACAATCGTTTTCAGCTCTCACTGGCTTATGGCAAAAATTACATGCGACCTTACATGTATGGCCCGATGCGGAGCCTTTATCTGAGAAACAAGAGCGCATTCCTTGAAAATGATCTGACATACCGGACAATACTGGAAAACTGGGAGATGGAGACTTCGGATCAGTTCAGTATCAAGGCCGGTTGGAAGGAAGAACAATTCAGTCTGGAGCTGAGTCCATTTTACACGTTGCATCATAATGTGCTGACTCCCGTATTGGATCCTCAGGTAGGGATTCAATATTATCAGAATGTGGGGGAGGTTAAAGCACATGGCTTAGAAATTCAGGGAGATATTGATGCTGCTAAAAACTTTTCCCTTTTCTTTAATGCTTCCTATACAAACATGTATTATGATCAGAATCTGGTGACCGGGAGTGATGGACAGCAAACTGCGGAGATTAAGGGCAATCAAACACCATCTGTTCCGCTGTTTTCGGGTATTGGAGGAGTGCGGTATGCCTGGAGGGACTTTTCTTTCTCCGGCCGGTTGCGGCATATTGGAAAGCGTTACGGAGATGCGACCAATCAGGAGGAACTGCCGGCTTACAATCTGATCAATCTGAAAGCAGGGTATAACCTGAAGGTTTCCTGGACAAAGAAACTGGAGCTCGGACTGGAGGTGAAAAATTTACTCAATACCCCCTATGTTGGGAGGATTGATGTAATGGATTTCCAAAATCAAGGCAATGCCAGTTACTATGCAGGGATGCCCAGGGCATTTGTTTTAACGGTCTCTTCCAGGTTTTAGTGGATACCAACTGATGGTTCGCTCCCAAACTTTTTTGAAGGTAAAAAGAGAGGGTGCCCTGACATTTCAGAACACCCTCCCCAGGACTGATCAGGAGAAAGAAAAATTATTCAGAAGAAGGTAAAAGTACCTTATCGATAACATGAACGACGCCATTGGTACCTTGTATGTCAACTGCCGTAACAGTTGCATCGGTATTAATGGTTACGTCCTCATCACCAACATCTACCTGTATATCTCCATTCAGTGTTTCCACACTGCCTGAAGAGAGATCTCCCGATCGTACGTTTCCACTGACAACATGATATTGTAATATGGGAACCAGATCTTCTTTTGTAAGATCGCTTATCCCCGATATACCCAGTTCAGTGAAAAGTGCTTCAAAAGCTTCATTTGTTGGAGCGAAGATGGTGAACGGGCCTTCGCCGCTAAGTGTTTCAACCAATTCAGCCTTTACTACCGCGTCAACAAGCGTGCTGAAGTTGGAGTTGTTGATGGCAATATCTACAACCGTTGGCGGAAGCAATACTTTATCAACAACGTGTATTACTCCGTTGTATGCTTCTATATCCGCTGCAGTTACTGAAGTACTGCCATTCAGTGTTACTCCATCGTCTGTATTCACCAGCAACGTGGTATTGGTAGAATTCGGGCCCGGGCTCACGGTGTTGACGTATCCATTGGACAGATCACCGGACATTACCTTACCGCTAACCACATGATAAAGCAGTATGGGCTCAAGTTGTTCTGCAGTCAGATCGTCTAGGCTGCCTACACCTAGTTCGGAAAGTAAGTCACTAAAAGCATCGTTGGTAGGAGCAAAAACTGTATAGGGTCCTTCACCTTCAAGCACTGATGCCAGGT
>JAGXLC010000061.1:13197-18631 GCA_018334875.1 Bacteroidales bacterium
TCAAGTTGTTCTGCAGTCAGATCGTCTAGGCTGCCTACACCTAGTTCGGAAAGTAAGTCACTAAAAGCATCGTTGGTAGGAGCAAAAACTGTATAGGGTCCTTCACCTTCAAGCACTGATGCCAGGTCAGCTTTGGTCAGTGCCTCAACTAATGTTGAGAACTGATCGTCACCTGATGCGGTTTCCACGATGTTTTTGGGTGCATCATCCGGCAGAAGGACCTTGTCGATCACATGAATCACACCGTTGGTTCCCTGAATGTCTGCAGCAGTAACGGATGATTTGCCGTTGATCATTACTGAAGAGCTTACATCAACGGCTATATCATTGCCATTGAGTGTGGTAACCCTGCCAGAGCTCAAATCGGAGGACAAAACATTGCCGCTTACTACATGATACTTAAGTATGGGAATCAAATCATCCTTGGTCAAATCGTCCAGACTTGAAGCACCAAGGTCTGAGAGCAATTCCTCAAAAGCTGCGTTGGTGGGAGCAAAGACGGTAAATGGACCTTCTCCACTGAGTGTTTCAGCCAATTCAGCCTTCACAACGGCGTCAACCAGTGTGCTGAAATCGCCGTTGTTAATTGCCATGTCAACCACGTTGGGCGGCATAAGCACCTTGTCGATCTCATGGATCACACCGTTATCGGCTTCAATATCGGCTGCGGTTACTGCCGAAGAACCGTTAAGCATGACTCCGTCATCGGTGTTAATCAAAAGAGAGGCTTTGGTGTCGTCGGCCCCCGGGCTCAATGTCGGCACATAACCGTTTGACAGATCGGTTGACATTACATTTCCGCTAACTACGTGATACAGCAGGATGGGTTCAAGTTGTTCTGCAGTCAGATCGTCTAGGCTGCCTACACCTAGTTCGGAAAGTAAGTCACTAAAAGCATCGTTGGTAGGAGCAAAAACTGTATAGGGTCCTTCACCTTCAAGCACTGATGCCAGGTCAGCTTTGGTCAGTGCCTCAACTAATGTTGAGAACTGATCGTCACCTGATGCGGTTTCCACGATGTTTTTGGGTGCATCATCCGGCAGAAGGACCTTGTCGATCACATGAATCACACCGTTGGTTCCCTGAATGTCTGCAGCAGTAACGGATGATTTGCCGTTGATCATTACTGAAGAGCTTACATCAACGGCTATATCATTGCCATTGAGTGTGGTAACCCTGCCAGAGCTCAAATCGGAGGACAAAACATTGCCGCTTACTACATGATACTTAAGTATGGGAATCAAATCATCCTTGGTCAAATCGTCCAGACTTGAAGCACCAAGGTCTGAGAGCAATTCCTCAAAAGCTGCGTTGGTGGGAGCAAAGACGGTAAATGGACCTTCTCCACTGAGTGTTTCAGCCAATTCAGCCTTCACAACGGCGTCAACCAGTGTGCTGAAATCGCCGTTGTTAATTGCCATGTCAACCACGTTGGGCGGCATAAGCACCTTGTCGATCTCATGGATCACACCGTTATCGGCTTCAATATCGGCTGCGGTTACTGCCGAAGAACCGTTAAGCATGACTCCGTCATCGGTGTTAATCAAAAGAGAGGCTTTGGTGTCGTCGGCCCCCGGGCTCAATGTCGGCACATAACCGTTTGACAGATCGGTTGACATTACATTTCCGCTAACTACGTGATACAGCAGGATGGGTTCTAGCTGATCTGCACTGAGGTCGTCAAGTGATCCGACTCCAAGGTCGTCTAAAAGACTTTCAAAGGCCTCATTTGTGGGTGCAAAAACCGTAAATGGGCCATCCCCTTTTAGGGTAGAGGCTAAATCTGCTTTTTCCAGGGCTTGTACCAGGGTTGAATAAGAATCATCGGAAGATGCTATATCCACAATAGTTTCTTCTTCCGTCTCCATGATCTCATCCTTTTCTTCTTCCTCTTCACAGGCAGTAAGCCCCATCATGGCTACAATTCCAATAACCATGAGCAATCTGAGATTTTTCTTTAATGTTTCCATAATAATTTAAATTTAGAATTAATAACTATCGTTAAACGCACAGACATAAATTTTGTTTAAAATAAAAGATAAAATATTTAACAATATTACGAATTCTAAATAATTTTATGTCCTGTATATTATGAAAACATTCCAAAAATATGATGTTTTAAGCGCATTAAATATGCTTGATATAAATAAGTATATTTTAAATAAAACAACAACTATGTTTCATGAGGATGAGGATGCAGAAAAGGGGTATATCATAAATTGAATAGGGTCATAAACCCGCATCCACTGAATTTTGCTACAAGAAAATGATTAATATGCGGGTTCAATGGGGATTGATCTGAATTGCTCAAGTTGTGCTGCTATATTATATTGTATTACAGAATTTTAATAAACTTGAACAAGAATTAATTATTCTTGAATAATTCGGGTTGAGGCAAAAGAAAATATTCTTTCCCTGTTTTCAGAGTTATTGGTTTTTAGAAATTCTGAGAAGGGGGATGCGGTAGGAGAGGGAATAGGTGATAAATATGGAAGTGTTCGATTCAGGGCTTCCGTATCCCGGAATCAACCAGGGCTTCATTTCTGTTCCTTTCTGCCGGAATAGCATCAACTGGCCTCTGATCGACCAACCCATAAAAAAGTTTTTAAAAACTTCCGTTTTGATTCCTCCAACAACTTCTGCCCAAAAGGAATTAATCCTGTGTGAGGGGATGCTCTCTGTGTAATCTCCCCAATACTCGTTTGATAGGACGATACTTTCTGCCTGATGACTGAGCGTGGCCCCACCCAAACGAAAACCTGCATAAAGCATATCGTAACGGCTTAGCGGTTGAGGTTCCAGAAAGTTGCGATCGAATCCGATTTTTCCATAATATCCGTTGGAAAGATAGTGGTGGGTTGCTTCCTTCCGGTCTGTTTCCAACCTGCCTGCCTCAGCAGTGGCATAATATTTCGGATTGATTTCAAAATCCCCGGTTATACCTATATTTTTCCTTGACGGTACAAAATATTGCCAGGCAAACCCCGATACATCCACTCCGATACGGGGGCCTTTGATTTTTTCCTCCTGGGTTCTGGCTTCGGGAGTACTAGTTGCCAGTAGTATCAGGAGGAGGAAAATATATTTTAAAATGTTCTTCATCTTCGTTTTGAGTAATTCTTTTATTGGTGACTTTTATTGAATCGATAAGATGGTGTGAGGCAGTTGCCTCTTCTATGAGAAAATCCGTTATAAAACCGCAGGATTGGGAAATCAGATTCAGCTCCCGGATATATTTGATCTTTACCGTGTCATTGATTGGGCCGATAACAAAAATGAAGTGGCTGGAATCTTTGGTAGGATCAAGGGGAAGTCTGGCATTCGAGCGGTTGGCTAAAGAGTCATAAAGCAGTGAATCGGGCCTGGTTTCAGCATATATGGATAAAGTAGTATCGATAGCTGCACCGGTTTCAACACCCTCGTCAAAAGTATAAAATCCAAATCCGGCATCATTCCGAAGGGACTGGTCGCATTCCTGCTCTTCGCATGAGAAGAATGAGAATGCCATGGTTACTGCAAATAAAAAAGGTAAAAATTTTTTCATTGTCCGGAACTTTCCCGGTTTGTTGAATTTCAAGATGCCAGTCAAAAGTAAAGAATTATGGGGGTAATACAATATTTTATAATTAAGTTTTTGTGTTTTCCCGACGTTCAGGGAAAATACAAAAAGGGAAAGAAGGGTTTTTCAGGCTTTAACTTTTATCTCCGAAGCCAGGGCAAACGATTTATCGTCAATGGCCCTCTGGGTGGCCAGTATTCCGTCAAGATGGTCATATTCATGCTGCAGGAGTTCAGACAGATCGTCTTCCAGGTCCCAGGTCTGCTCGTTCCAGTTTTCGTCCAGATATCTTATGCTGCATTTTTTATGCCTTCTGACTTTCACCAGAAGATTGGGAAAGCTCATGCAGTCATCCCAAAGCTCCATCATTTCCGTGCTGTGATTGTATAATGCAGGATTGATCAGAATCAGGGGGCGATCCATATACAGGGCAATCATCCGCTTTTGGTATCCGATCTGGGGAGCAGCTATGGCACGGCCGGCAACGTAGGACTTCCGGTATTCAATGATGAGGTCGTGCATTTCGGAAGCTTTGCTCAGGGCCACAGGCAGCTCATCTTTCGTCAAACTTTCGGATACTTCGTGAAGTTTGGGATTGCCAAGTTTTAGGATTTTATGGAGGTTGCTCATTGTTAATCGTTAATAGAGTGAATATAGCTTTTCAGGTATCTTTTAATTTTTTTCAAATTTATAATATTCGAGGCCGGTATAAAAAGCCAAATATTGGCTGATAAGCCGAGTGCCTTTTTAGACTAGACTCATTAATATATAAACCCGAAAAGCCATAACGGTATTTTATATTCGTAGCCGATTTCAATATCATCAGCAGCCAAAAATGCATCTGATATGCCGATGATTTGTTTTCTTGTTTTGTATTTCCCCCCTACTTCAAATGTATATTTGCCATTGATAAAAAAATCCCCTTTCTGAGTATAGGTGAGGCTGTTATCATTACTCAACTGATGCATGAAGAAGGTTTCCCGGATGCTGCCTTTCTCTGGTAATACCTCCGCTAATGCATAGATTAGATTGGTATTGTTCAGGTAAATTTTTTCAGGTTTTTGCAGATGTCCCACTCCTCTTTTAGATGAAAACAGATGATTGGTTATTCCTGCATCTCTTAACATGCCTAAATAAGTTATTAGTGTATTTCTGTATATACCGGTTTTTTCGCTGATCTTTTGAATATTGGGTTTGAATGGCACAGAATTGGCAATTACATATAACAATTTTTTTATTGATGTAATGCTTTGTGGGGTAATATTTGTAAATGCTGGTAAATCAATTTCAAGCATTACATCAATGGCACTAGCTAATCTTTCTTGGTAAGTTTTAGGATATTCGATAAAAAAAGGATAAATCCCCGATTTTAAGTATTCTTCAAAATATTGCAAAGGCCTGATTTGGTTTAAAACTTCATTTGAATATTCCACATGATTTTTTAGTATATCCCTAAATGCTAACTTTTTAAAATTTTTACCTGTAATGAAATTTAAATATTCTCTGTAAGATAAACCATGCAACGTATAGATTTTAGCCCTTCTGCTCAGATCACCCCTGGCTTTTGCCAAATGCAACATGGATGAACCGGTAAAAACAACTTTAAGATTGGGATGGTCGTCATAAATGTTTTTCAGTTCAATTGCCCAATTTTTATAGCGGTGAACTTCATCCAAAAATAGATGTGTTCCTCCCTTTTTGACAAAATTATCAACAAATTCTACCAGTGAATGTCCATAAAAATATATATCATCAAGACTGACATAGAGTCCTTTTGCCTGCTTCGACAAGTATTTTTTGATATATTGAAGGATCAGTGTGGTTTTTCCGACACCCCTTGCTCCCTTTATACCTATAAGCCTTTCCTCCCAATGG
>JAGXLC010000062.1:0-16082 GCA_018334875.1 Bacteroidales bacterium
CCTCCTGCCATACCACCACACCATGTCCGGCTTATGCTCAAAAACATGAAAACGATAAGGCCCATCAGGAAAAGATTGACTTCCATCAAAACAATCTGACTCTTCACCAACAATAAAATTAAGATAATCAGATATTATTTTTATAATTTTTGAATTTTTTCTAGTTTTGAAATGTAAATTCAAAAATTATTTACGATGAAGAAATTAGCCATTGTTTTGCTTCTTGCTTTTGTTTTGGGTATTACATTTTCATCTTGTAAGAGCCAGAATTGTCCTGCTTATGAAAATGATGTTACTGCAACCACAAATGATAACGCAAGCTTAAACACAAGCTCATCCTGATCATACCGGATCAGACAAACTTGTTTTTATTTTTTCTTTATAACCAATGAATATTGGGGTGAAGGTGTATTTGTTGTATCTCTCCGGGAAAGCAGTCCTGTTTTTATTTCCCTGTCATTGTTTTAAAAGTTATTATAACCTGCATTATCCTTACCGCAGCTTTAGCTGCAAACGAATTTTTCATAGCCTGATGGTATCGTTCTCAAAGTTAAGCAATTTAACTTTTTTTTGAACCACAAAGACACATAGGAAACATAGGAGTTCACATAGATTTATTATTCCTCAGGCAATTCAGAAAACAAATTGTTAACCAAGGTTCTTTGGCCCTCTTTAAAAATATTCACACAATGAAAATTGATTAGAATTCCCTTGGGTTTTTCCAACATTTGCATATACGAAAGCAAGATTGCATCATGGATGGGTAATAATCCTTCCTGCGCCTTTAATTCAACACAAAGAACATCTTCCACTAAAACATCCAGTCTTAATTCTGCTTCCAATTCTAAACCTTTATATTGAAGGGGTACCCATACTTGATTTTTGTAATTAATTCCTCTAATTTTTAATTCTCTCAATAAACATTTTTCATAAATGCTTTCCAGCAGTCCCGGACCTAAATATTTATGTACTTCAATGGCACATCCTATGACTTTATAGGTGAGCTCATCTAAGTATTTCTTTGTTACTTTCCATATTTTTATTATTTCTATGTGTCATCCTATGTATACTATGTACCCCCGCCTGCTACGGGGCAGGTATGTGGTTCAGAAAACAGTATTCCAATAAATCTTTTCGTGTAGCCTAAACCAAATATCATTCTAAATATATAAGAACTTTTGTTCCTAAAATTATTTTATTGAACACACATATAGGAAAGATAAGATTTCACATAGATTTATCATTTGTCAAAACTTTGCTAAAAAAACAAAATTTTTAGAAGTGATAGCATAAATTTTTATAAATATGAAAAAAATTTAGTTCACCTAAGTCGCTGTCGGAGATAGGAATAATTCTTGAATTATTCGGGCTAAACGATACCGGAAAAGCCCATAAATGCCAATGATAGCAGGCCAGCCACAATAAAGGCAATAGGGCCCCCTTGCATTGGCTTGGGTACATTCATCAATTCAAGATGTTCGCGAATGCCTGCGAAAATGATCAGGGCCAGGCCAAAACCAAGGGCATTTGACAGGCCAAAAACAACAGTTTCCAGCAGGTTATAATCATTCTGAACCGCCAGCAGAGCCACGCCGAGAATTGCGCAATTGGTAGTCATCAGGGGTAAGAATATCCCAAGTGCCTGATAAATCGGAGGGCTCACTTTCTTGAGGACGATCTCGACAAGCTGAACCAGAGAGGCAATCACCAGAATAAAGGTGATGGTTTGCATGAAGCTGATGTTCAGCGGCACCAATATATAATTTTGCAACAGGTAAGTAATGATGGTTGCCATGGTCATTACAAAGGTCACAGCCCCTGCCATTCCGATGGCTGTTTCCACTTTGCCTGAAACACCGATAAAAGGGCAAAGCCCCAAAAACCTGTTTAAAACGATGTTGTTAACAAAAACTGCCGATATAATGATAGCGATATATTCCATAGCCTAGTAAATTTTCTTTTTTAGTTTGTCTGCCAACATGATCAGATAGCCAAGAGCCAGAAATGCTCCGGGTGCCAGTACAAAAACAAGCATTCCGTCGCCCTGGTAGATGGACAATTCTATAACATCCGGTATAAGGGTGAATGTACCGCTTCCCAGAATTTCTCTTACACCACCAAGTATGGTTAGCGCAAATGCAAATCCCAGACCCATTCCCAGGCCGTCGATGACAGAGGAAAATATGTCATTTTTGGATGCAAAAGCTTCAGAGCGACCCAGAACAAAACAGTTCACCACGATAAGCGGAATGAAAATTCCCAGGGCCTCGTATAGATCGGGTACAAAAGCCTGGGTAAGCATCTGCACTATGGTAACGAATGAAGCAATAACCACAATAAAGGTTGGTATTCTTACCTTTGGGGGTATTTGATTTTTGATGATGGAGACCACCAGATTCGACATAACTACTACAAATGTGGTGGCCAAACCCATGCCCAATCCGTTATAAGCAGACGTAGTCACTGCCAGCGTAGGGCAAAGACCGAGGTATAATGCAAAGACCGGATTGTCTTTTATGAAACCTTTGCTGAAATTTTTCCATTGGTTCATTTTAAACCTCCTTTCTGAAATGCTTTATAGGCTTTTTGCACTGCATCGCAGTAAGCCCTTGATGATATGGTAGCAGCAGTGATGGCATCCACATCTCCTCCATCCTTTTGAACCTGCAAATCGAAGTTATCCGGATTTTTTCCGTTAAATTGGGTGCTCCAGTCCGACTTGGCTTTTTCTATTTTATCACCCAAGCCGGGAGTTTCTGCATGCTCCAGCACAGAAATGTTATTAATGGTACCGTCGGCATTGAAGCCTACCATTATTCTGATTCTTCCGCTATAACCCTGTTCGGTAAATGAAGAAACCGCCAATCCAACAAGGTTACCATCTTGTTTTGCCGGGTATACCTGCAGGCTGTCGCCTTCCACCGGAACCTTATAAGACTCATTATTCGGTTGATTGGTAAATTCTGGTACCACCTGCCGAATGGCCGTATTTCTTGCCCTCATCCTGGCTTCGGCTATCGGTTCCCGGGTTAATTCATAAATAAAGCCTAATGTAGTGGATGCTACAAGCGTAACAAGAAACAGAGTTAGAACCATGTTTTTAAAAGTAGACTCCTTATTAGCCATATTGCACCTCCTCTCCGAATCGCCCGGGTTTTGTATATCTGTTCAAGATGGGGACCAATGCATTCATAATAAGAATGGCAAAGGAAACACCTTCGGGGTATGAACCAAAGACCCGGATGATCACTGTTAGCAATCCTATGCCCACACCGTAAATCCATTTGGCTTTGGTGGTCATAGGGGACGTTACATAATCTGTGGCCATAAAAATGGCACCCAGCAGAACCCCTCCGGTAAGAATGTGGAACAGGGGATCAGCATACTGAGTAGGATCAGCCAGCCACAAAATACCTGAGAATAGGCCTACTGTCAATACATTTGAAACGGGTATATGCCAGGAGATAACCCTGAAATATAACAACAGCAGGAAACCTATAATAAGGGCTATACCCGACATTTCCCCAAGTGAGCCACCCATTTGCCCTAAAAAAAGCTCTGAATAATCCGGCACTTGTTCCATAACCTTTGTCATAGGAGTATCCCCACTTTCCTGTAATATACCAAGAGGGGTAGCGCCGGTTTGAGCATCAACATAATTGGTGTTGAAGCCTTTTGGTGTCGGCCAGCTCGTCATTTGAACCGGAAAGGAGATCAAAAGGAAAACCCTTCCTACAAGAGCCGGGTTAAAAGGGTTGGTTCCCAAACCCCCGAATGACATTTTTCCTATTCCAATAGATACGAGGGCGCCAATAATAATGATGCCCACGGGTAAATTTGCAGGTACGTTAAATGCCAGAAGCAAACCGGTCACCAGGGCTGAACCATCGGTAACGGTTGGATTTTGTTTCAGAAGAAATTTTTGTATCAGATACTCAAAACCAATGCACGATAATACGGAAACCAGTGTAACGATGATGGCCCCGATCCCGAAGGAAATTACAGACCATGCCAGTACGGGCAACAGGGCAATCACCACTCCATACATGAGTTTCCTTACACTGGTATTCTCAAATACGTGCGGTGATGGAGAAACTGTTAATACCTTATTGTTAGCCATTACTTATCTTTTCTGTTTCGTAGGATTTGATTCACGTTTGTTTTTCCGAGTCTGATATAATCGAGTAAAGGCACACGTGCCGGACATGTAAAACTGCAGGAACCACATTCCATACAGTCCATTATAGCATTGTCTTCGCATTCTTCATAGCGCTCGAGCTGAGCCAGTTGTTTAAGCAGGTAGGGTTCAAGACCCATAGGACAAACATCCACACACTTGCCGCATCGGATACAGTTGAATTCTTCATCCCTATAGGCGTCTTTTTCAGGAATTACCAGTATCCCTGAAGTCCCTTTAACAACAGGGACATCTAAAGAACTTAGGGCTTTACCCATCATCGGGCCTCCGCCGACCACCTTTCCGGTATCTTCAGGCAGGCCACCGGCGGCTTCTATCAAGTCCCTAACAGGAGTACCTATCCTAACCAGGAAGTTGGAGGGTTTTGAAAGGGACTTCCCGGTGACCGTCACTACCCTTTCAACCAGGGGTTTGTTTTTTTGTACGGCTTCATAAGCTGCCAGGGAAGTACCTACATTGTGTACAACCACACCCACATCCAGAGGTAATCCTCCCGAGGGAACCTCGCGGTTCAGCAATGCCTTTATCAATTGCTTTTCACCTCCCTGAGGATATTTAACTTTAAGGGGATATACCTCAATGTTTTCCTCTTTGCTTACAAGATGACTGACATGTTCTATAGCATCAGGCTTGTTATGCTCTATGCCAATAAGTACATGGTTAACCCCCAGGGCTTTTTTTAACAGCTTGATGCCCACCAGCATTTCTTCACCCCGTTCGAGCATAACGCGATGATCGGAGGTAAGATAAGGTTCACATTCTACTCCATTAATCACCAGGGTATCGATCTTTTTGCCTTCGGGAACGCTTAATTTAACATGGGAGGGAAAAGTGGCGCCTCCCATTCCTACGATCCCTCCCTGAAGTATCTTATCAACAATTTCCTGGCTGCTTAAGGAGCAATCTCTTATGATCTCCGAACCTGTATCGATGCTGTCATTCCATTCATCATCTTCAACATCAATAATCACTGCGGGTTTTTTAAATCCGGTTGTATCAATAATTTCACCTACTTTTGAAACCGTCCCGGAAACGGATGAATGGATGTTAGAGGAGACAAAACCCTGACTTTCGGCAATAATATCCCCTGTTTTAACCTTATCTTTCTTCTTGACAACCGGTTTTGAGGGGGCACCAATATGCTGGGCTATAGGTATGGAAACTTGTTTGGGTAATCCCAGGTTTTCTATGGGTTTATTCGCAGAAAATTTATTTTCCGGAGGATGTACCCCACCTTTTGAAAATGTTTGTAACACTTGCATCCTATACTCCTTTTTTAATCAATGTTTTTGTTCTCTTTTTTACTTTCGGACTGCACCGGTTCAGATTGTTCTTTGTTTTTCTTTTTTCTTGGCGGAAATCCCACTTCCAAAATTGCATTAGTAGGGCATTCAGGCACACACTTTCTGCAAAGTTTACATTTATTGGGATCAATATAGGCCAGGTTATTTTCAAGCGTAATGGCATCAAAGGGACAAACCTTTACACATTTGCCACAGCCAATACAGGCAACCTTACATGCTTTTCTGGCCACTCCGCCTTTATCCTGATTGACACACGAAACATAGATTTTCCTGTCTTTTTTGTTTCGTTTTCTCAGTTCGATGATATCGCGGGGGCAAGCTTCCACACAGGCACCACATGCAGTACAATTGTTATCGATGACGTAGGGCAGACCGGTTTGATTGTTCATAAAAATGGCTTCAAAGTCGCATGCATCCACACAATCGCCTTTCCCCAGGCAACCGTAGTGGCATGCCGTCTCTCCTCCGTACAGGGTGTTTTCAATTGTACAGCTAGCTGGTCCATCGTAACGGGTAATTGCAGGTGCATTCTCAAAAGAACCGGCGCACCTGACAACTGCCACCAGTGGGTCTTTCTCCTCAATCTCCTGCCCCATAATCTCAGCCACTTTTTGCATGGTTTCATTTCCCCCAACAGGGCAGTACAATTCCGATAAATCATCTGCTTTGACCACAGATTCTGCAAAAGCACGGCAACCCGGATAGCCGCAAGCACCACAGTTTGCCCCAGGCAAAGCATCTTCAACTTCACCTATGCGGGGATCTTCGTATACCTTAAATTTCCGGGCTGCCATATACAAGATAATTGCTGCCACAGCTCCCAGTCCACTTAAGGATACAATGGTATATATGACTGTAGTTGACATAATAAAAATTGATTTAGCTTATCTTCTGTAAATAAAATGTAAATGCCTTCTGAAAATAATTTCTTCTGTGATATATAATCATATAATAGGGTACAAGTATGCCCAGTGATGATAATCCTGCTACAACTTCATTGTGGAATATGGCCGAAAATGAAAACAAAGCAAATAACAAAAGCAGGAAAGGCAAAACATATCCGAAGAATAAAGCTTTAAAGCCCAACGATTGTTTGAGCAAAACCCTGACTTCTTCTCCTTTATTAAACCTTCCGCTGTTATCAATCACCTCAACTTCTTTTTCTTCCATATTTGAGGCTGAACATACACTCTTAGCGTGACATTGGGCGCATGCACTCATTGTCACAAAGTGTACCCTTATTCTGTTCCCTTCAATGGCGTCAATTCGACCCTTATGCTCAATCACATCCTGTGCCATATGATTCATCTAACACTTCAAACAGAGTACAAATTTACGGATGTTTGAAAAATAACAGATGATATATAACATCTTTACAGACCTGTAAGATTATTTAGAAAGAATCTAAATAATTAATTCGGGAAATGTTCACATTACCTGGTAAAATAATCAACCTTATGGAATAGAATGCTCAAAATATGTTGATTATAAAAAAATTATAAAAACAGGAAAATTATCCTTTATATATTGGATCTTTAATTATTAATTTTGGATGAAAACAGGAAACAATTCCAACAAGCCAAATTAACATCAGGGAAACATGAGACTCATAAAACCTACACTTCTCATCGATAAGGAGAAATGTTTCAATAACATTGAAAGAATGGCCGATAAAGCCCAAAGGCACAATCTTATCTTTCGCCCTCATTTCAAAACACATCAATCGGAAACTGTAGGAAGATGGTTTGCAGAATACGGCGTCAGTAAGATCACCGTTTCTTCAGTGGATATGGCGGTGAAGTTTGCTCAGGATGGCTGGAAAGACATCACCATCGCCTTTCCTTTAAATATTAATGAGATTGAGACAATCAACACATTGGCTAAGGATATCACGCTCCGGTTAACATTGTTAAACCAGGAAAGCATCAACGCACTAAACAAAGAAATGAGTTCGGAAGTCGGTGTTTTTGTTAAAATCGATACCGGAAACAGGAGAACGGGTATTCCTTATGAAAATATAAATGAGATTGTCAACCTGAAAGAAAAGATATACAAAGCCCCGAAACTTCATTTTAAAGGTTTGTTGACCCATGCGGGGCATACGTATCAGGCCGCATCCACGGAAGAGATATTGAAGATACATAAGGAAACAAGGGACCGGCTGGTGGGGGTTAAAGATCAGATTGCAGGGTCGGACGAGGAAGTTATTATTTCGGTGGGAGACACCCCTTCGTGCAGTTTGGCAGATGACTTTGAGGGTATTTCAGAAATCCGGCCGGGGAATTTTGTATTCTTTGATCTTCAGCAATATAAACTTAATGCCTGTTCACTGGAGGACATTGCCGTTTGTTTGGCCTGTCCGGTAGTAGCCAAACATGAGGACAGAAATGAGATCGTTGTTCATGGAGGAGCGGTGCATCTGTCTAAAGACAAATGTATCGAAGGGGAGAAATCCATTTACGGATACGGTGTGATGTTAAACAGCAAAGGCTGGATTATTCCGGAGGAAAAGATCATCCTGGGAAAATTATCGCAGGAACATGGCACCTTTTATGTACATCCCAACACCATGAAAAAGTTTGACATTGGAGATTTTATAGGCGTATTACCGTCTCACTCATGTCTTACGGCTCATTGTATGGGGTCTTTTCAGGATGTGGTAACCGGAGAAAGGATATTTTCCTGATTCTATGAAGAAAGGGGCTCGTTTTCTTCATTTTGGTAATGCAAATAGGCGTTAAAGGATCATCCTATTTCACTTCCCATGTATTTCCGCTGTGCAGCAGATCATCCACACAACCGAATTCGGATTGTTCTTTTACCTGTCTGATTTGATTCTCTAATTTCCTTTCATAAGTTTCGTCCTTCACAGCCCTTATTACACCCACTGCAACAGGATAATTCGGATACTGCATATTTGCAAGCATCAGATGGATACCCGGGTCTTTGAGGGTGGCATCATGAACCAGCAGATCATCTTCGGTATACCCATCTTTACCCAATTCAACAACTTTAAGTTTTAAGCCTTCCAATACAATACCCTTATCGCGGTTTTTTCCAAATATCATGGGCTCTCCGTGCCTTAGCACAATCTGCCTGTCCTCTTTATATTTTTTGTTGGTAATCTCGGCATGGGTTTTATCATTGTATATTACGCAATTCTGGGCAATTTCAACTACCGAGGTTCCTTTATGCTTTTCGGCCTCCAGAAAGATCTCCTGGTTCAGGTTCATATTGGTATCCACCGAACGGGCGAAAAATCTACCCTGGGCGCCAATAATCAGTTCGCCGGGATGAAATGGATTTTCAATGGTACCGTAGGGCGAACTTTTGGTTTTTGCCCCTAGCTTTGAGGTGGGAGAATACTGACCTTTTGTAAGGCCATAGATTTCGTTATTAAAAATGACGATATTGATATCGACGTTTCTTCGAACAGCATGAATCAGATGGTTTCCGCCTATGGCCATGGAATCCCCGTCACCAGTTATTTGCCAGACACTAAGATCGGGATTGGCCGTTTTGGTACCGGAGGCTATGGCTGTAGCTCTGCCGTGTATTCCATGAAAACCATACGTATTCATGTAATAGGGAAATCTGGAAGAACATCCGATCCCTGATATAAAGGCAAATTTTTCTCTGGGAATACCCATGTGGGGTAAAGCTTTCTGAATGGCATTCATGATGGCGTGATTACCACAGCCCGGACACCATCTGACTTCCTGGTCACTTTTGAAATCTTTGGGTGAAGGCGAGGTTTCTTTTGTATCAATGTATTTTGTGTTTTCAGCCATAATGATTCACCTCCACGAGTTTTTTAACGTGTTCTTTAATTTCTATGGTTGTGAAAGGTTGGCCCTGTATTTTATTATACTTTAAATAATTGAATTTGGGATGGTTCATTCTGAGATAATCCATAAACTGACCCCGGTTTAGCTCGCAGACGAGGATTTTGTCAAATCTGTTAAAAATGTCCCCGGTATTTGCCGGCAGGGGTTTGATGTAATTAAACTGGGCCAGACCAATTTTCAGTGCTTCTTCTTTTCTTAATTCATCCAGGGCAGTTTTAAGGTGGCCGTAGGTACCTCCCCAGCCTACCAGAAGCAGGTCACCTTCCTGGCTACCTTCCACTTGCTGGTTGGGAACATCCCTTACTACCCGGTTTACTTTTTCCTCCCTTAGATATACCATTTTCTCATGATTTTGAGGGTCGTGAGACACAGAACCAGTCAGCTCGTCTTTTTCAAGACCTCCAATGCGATGCTCGTAACCCGGTGTTCCTGCAATAGCCCAGGTGCGGGCTAGTTTTTCCGGATCACGGGCATAAGGCATCCACTCTTTCTCTCCCCGTGGAACAATGGGTGGTTTAATATTAGGGTAATCGCTCATTTGAGGTATTTTCCAGGGCTCTGAACCATTGGCCAGAAAACCATCCGTCAGAAGTATTACCGGCACCATATGTTCAAGGGCGATCTTAGCGGCTGTAAATGCGTAATGGAAGCAATTGGAAGGTGTTGTTGCAGCAAGAACGACCAACGGGCTTTCTCCGTTTCTCCCGTAAAGAGCCTGCGTTAGGTCCGACTGCTCAGGTTTAGTGGGCAGGCCGGTAGAAGGCCCGCCTCTTTGTACATCTACAATTATGATAGGCAGCTCGGTCATTATGGCCAGCCCGATGGCTTCCGATTTAAGTGCCAGGCCCGGTCCTGAAGTGGTGGTGACGGCAAGTGAACCGGCAAAGCTTGCACCCAAGGCAGTACAGATACCGGCAATTTCATCCTCCGCCTGAAAAGTCTTGACACCAAAATCTCTTCTTAAAGCCAATTCATGTAAAATTTCAGAGGCCGGAGTAATGGGGTAGGAACCACAGAAAAGTTCCAGGTCTGATTTTTCAGAAGCTGCAATCAAGCCCCATGCTGTGGCCTTATTGCCATCTATATTTCTATAGGTGCCCTTTTCGATTTCGGCCGGACTGATTTTATAGGTTGGAGTCAGAAGTTCAACGGTTTCAGCATAATGATAACCTGCTTCCAGCACTCTTTTATTCGCTTCGATTATTTTGGGCTGATTTTCGAATTTTCTCTCAAAAAACTGCTCGGTATATTTCAGCGGTCTTTCAAACAACCAGTAAACCATACCCAAAGCAAACATGTTTTTGCTCCTGAGTATGCTTTTCTGATCCAAATCCAGGTTCTTCAATGCTTCCTTTGTGAGGGTGGTGATGGGCGCCTTTATGATATTAAATTCTTCCAGGTGGTCTTCTTTAATGGGATCATTGGTCTCATATCCCGCTTTTTTAAGTCCGCGTGGTGTAAAGCTGTCTTCGTCCAATATGATGGTACCTCCGGATTTTACCCATTTGGCATTGGCTTTTAAGGCCGCCGGATTCATTGCCACCAAAACATCTGCGTAATCCCCGGGCGTATTAACCTGCCGGTGGCCAAAGTGGACCTGAAAACCTGAGACTCCTCCGATAGTTCCCTGTGGAGCTCTGATTTCAGACGGGTAGTCGGGAAATGTAGATAGATCATTTCCCAGAAAAGCGGAAGTGTCAGAAAAAAGTGTACCCGTTAACTGCATGCCATCGCCTGAATCTCCTGCAAACCGAACCACTACCTCTTCACGTTCAATGACATCTTGTTTTTTATCCATATTTTGTAATTTAGCACGTTGTATCAATGATCCGATCTGTTTATGATACAAAATTAAGCAATGTTGGTAAATTATGATCTAAAATTCAGAAAATCTCGCTTCATAGAATATGATTTTTCTCATGATTTATTTTCAGTTATTTAGCTTAATTATTGTAGATTACATAAGACTTTAAATATAGCATCAAAATCCAATATTTTATTATTTTTGAACAGTTGGATCGAGTAATGATGCGATCAATTATTAATCGTTTAAAATTCAATGAGTAACGGACAGGAAACCAACATATTATCTGATTTATCCGGTTTGGCTAAATTTACGGTGAAGGTAGTTAAAGAGCTTACCAAACCTCCCTTTGAGCATAGGGAATTGATGAGGCAATGTTATATTCTAGGTTACACTACACTCCCTCTTATCCTGGTGACTGGCTTTATTTTGGGTCTGGTGATGACCTTGCAGTCGCGTCCGATTATGGTGAGTTTTGGTGCCGAATCTTTGTTGCCGAGCATGATTTCTGTTTCCATTGTCAGAGAAATAGGCCCCGTCGTTACAGCCCTTATTTGTGCGGGAAAAATTGGCTCGGGGATCGGCGCTGAACTGGGATCAATGAAAGTAACCGAGCAAATTGATGCCATGGAGGTATCCGGCACAAATCCAATGAAATATCTGGTAGCTACACGGGTCCTTGCCACCACCCTTATGCTTCCCATTCTGGTGTTTTTCGCCGATGCTGTTGCATTTGCCGGTTCATATATTGCGGTCAATCTGGCCGGTGATATTTCCCTTCACCTGTTTATTAACGGTGCCTTTGCCCCCCTGCATTATTATGATGTGATTCCTGCTACAATAAAAACATTCATTTTTGGGTTTTCAATTGGGGCAATAGGTTCCTATAAAGGTTATACGGCAGGCTTCGGTACGGAAAGTGTGGGGAGAGCCTCCAACGCAGCAGTGGTAATTTCTTCCGTAGCAATATTCGTGATTGATCTGCTGGTTGTTGAGATACAACACTCACTGGAAATACTGCAATTTTAAAAACTATGGAGAATCGGTCACATTACAACAAATCAACGGTTGTCAATATAAAAAACCTGAAAAAAAGTTTTACGAATAATCAGGTACTGGAAAACATTAATCTGAAAATCACCAGAGGAGAAAATGCAGTAATAATTGGAAAATCGGGAATAGGGAAATCTGTGTTGATTAAGTGTATGGTTAGGCTTTTTAAACCGGATGAGGGGACAATTGAAGTATTTGGCAAAGATGTTTCCAGTCTGAATGAAATGGAACTAAGCAGGGTCCGAAAAAGAATCGGGTTTCTTTTTCAGGGCAATGCCCTGTACGACAGTATGACAGTTAGAGAAAACCTGGAGTTTCCGCTAATAAGGAATAAGCTGGTTGAAAAGAAAGAGGAACTCGATGCCAGGGTTTACGAAGCGCTTGATAATGTAGGTCTGAGAAGTGCGGTGGACTTGCTTCCCAGTGAACTTTCCGGTGGAATGAAAAAACGGATCGGACTGGCCAGAACCCTTATACTTGAACCTGAGATTATTCTATACGATGAACCCACCACGGGTCTGGATCCCATTACTTCTAAAGAAATCAGCAACCTGATAATCAATCTTCAGGAAAAGTACCATACCACATCCGTCATCATAACCCACGATATTAGCTGTGTGAAGTTAACAGCCAATATTATCCACGTAATAAGAGATGGTAGGATATATAAATCAGGTAAATACAATGAGCTTAAAGCGAGTGAGGATCCCTGGATTTTCGATTTTTTTAATTAAATCAATTCAATTATGAAACCCGCATACGGTGCCCTTCACAACAAGCACATGATTAACATGCGGGTTCCATGGCGAGACAAGCAAAGTTTGTGAATTTGGCATGTAAATTAATTTGAAATGCAAACCTTTAATAAACTGTTACACGAATGAAATTAACGATAGGAAAAAGCATACGGCTTGGAGTTTTTATTATCGTTGGCATCACCATTTTTGCCTCTGCCATATATATAATTGGCAAACAACGGCATTTATTTGGAAATACTTTTACGGTGAGCGGCGTTTTTAAGAATGTAAGCGGCCTAAAGGTAGGAAATAATGTACGGTACTCGGGAATTAATGTCGGTAGCGTATCCAACATTCAGCTAATCAATGATACCCTTGTCCAGGTCCAGGTTACACTCGAAACAAAGGTTCATCAGTTTATCCGTGAGGATTCCAGGATGGAGATAAAAACCGAAGGAGTGATGGGCAATAAAGTTGTAACCATAACTTCAGGAACACCTTCAGAGCCGGTTGTAGATGAAGGAGCCATCCTCGGAACAATAGAAGCGGTCAAAATGGATGACATACTTGAAGAACTTGACAAATCAAGTGGCCATGCCACGGTGATCACAAAGAATCTTGCGGATATCACTACCAAAATCAACAGAGGTGAAGGCATTTTCGGGAGTCTTTTTGCGGATACCGCATTTTCGAACAATTTGAACAGGATTAGTAACAATACTGCAACATTAACGGAGAATTTCAGTTCAATTACCGAAAAGATCAACCAGGAACAGGGGGTGTTTGGTAAAATGCTCTCTGATACTGTGCTTGCCGATCAATTCGATCAGGCGGGAAACAATATGCTTCAGTCAACTGAAAATTTACAGGAGATCACCCGTAAAATCAATAAAGGTGAAGGGGTTTTCGGCAAGATGTTCACCGATACGTCTTTTACACGGAACCTTGATTCGGTTTCCAGAAATTTGACCCATACTGCCCGGAGAACCAGAGATATTTCCGATAATCTTGCGGAATTTACAGGCAATATGAGAACCGGTAGAGGATTAATAAATAAATTATTAACAGACAGTGTTTTTGCTAAAAGAATCGACAGCACCCTTCGAAGTATAGACAAAAGTGCCAGGGAGCTTGACCAGGCAGCCGAAACAGTAAGAAAGAACTGGTTTATAAGAACTTTTTCGAGCAAGAAGGAGGAAGAAGAAAAACCGGATGAGAACAAACAGGAAAATGAAGAAGAGCAATAACATCCGGCGAAACCGCACAATAAAACAGGAAAAAACAAACTGCCGCTGTCGGAGACAGGAATAATTCTTGAATTATTTGGTTTAAAGATGGTTGCAGATGCATTTTTCGCCGGGAGTAGATAACAAATTCAGATAACCAACCTTTTCACTGACCTCCTGGAAATGCTTCTCCAGTTTTTGTGTTTTTTCCTGTTCCTTGACTTTTATTGATAAAAAATCCATTATTATTAAATTCGCGTAGCCTATTTTAACTAAATGTATAATTTATGTCATTCTCATATACTGCGCAGGTATTAATTGGTCAATCTAATCTTGACAATGGAGGTGTTATTCCTGAATACCAGTTGTTCCTTTCTGAAGGCAATGAAACCCTTCTGCTTATGAAAGAACTGAAGGGAACCAACGAATGGTTGTGGTACCCAAGCAGAGACTGCATACTGGATGATATTTTTTTGATGATCGCCAGTATTGTGTTTCGGGAAATCAAAGTGGAACATCCTGAAGAAATGTCTCTTATGGATCATTATACAGAAAAAGAACGTTTTGATTTTTATGAACTGGTAAAAGGAAGATCCCGGTACTGGGATAAAAAAATATTTCTGAACATCTTTGATTCGAGTCCTGTTGATGATCAACTGGAATACATAAAGGAATATAATTGTGATGTGGAGATAACAAAAACCCAATATCTCCGGGAATCTGATCCTCATTCAGGGAAGATCAATGAAAAAGGTTCTGTTTTCCCTTATAATTCAACCAGTTTGTAATCATTTGTTCCCAGCCCGATCTGGCCGGCATGGTCAAGCTGTATTGTGGGATTCAGATGGGGATAAAACTCAACAAATGGATCATTGCCATTATTTGCTTTTTTTACCAGATCATGCGAAGCCCTGTCAATTGCTACAGGGTCGGTGGATGCCAGGAAACCAATGTCAGGAACCAGCGGTTCATCATTTGCCGGGTCGCAGTCACACCCGGGAGCCACATTGGTGATGACATTAACATACAACATTTTTTCACCAAAATTCTGTTTCACGCCGTAGGCATATTCAGCCATTTTTTTCTGAATATTTTCCGACGAAGCATTCCAGTTGATTTCTATAGCTCCTTCAGGACAGACCCCAATACAACGGGCACATCCGACACAATTCTCTGTAATGTATGCTTTTTTGCCGATTTCAATGGCCTGCTCCTGGCAGTACTCTATACATTGTGCACACGCGGTGCACTTTTCCTGGTTTACGGATGGTCTTGATACGGAATGCATATCCAGCTTGCCTTGTCTGCTGGCACAACCCATTGAAAGATTCTTGATGGCCCCGCCAATACCTGTAAGCTCATGACCTTTGAAATGGCTTACACACATTATTCCGTCTGCATTGATTATATCGGAAGCCAGATGTACTTTATCAGAAAGTGATAAATTGACTTCCACTTCAACACTGTTCTCCCCTCTGAGTCCATCCGCTATAACTGTAGGTACCTGTAAGGTTGAATAACCAAAACCGTTCCAGTTTGCGCAGTAAAGATGATCCACCGTATTGGTGCGCATGCCCACATAAAGCGTATTGGTATCGGTAAGATAAGGCCGGGTATTCATTTCCTTAAGTGCTCCAATGACAGGCCTTAAAAATACAGGCCTTAGAAATGCTGTATTTCCAAGCTCCCCGAAATGTACCTTCACCGCTATTAATTGTTGTTCTTCATAAGTTCCCCTGACATTGATCTTTTTTAATAATTTATTGATTTTGTGTAGCGGGCTTTTATGCGTTTTATTTTTTAATGATGAAAAAAATACCTCTTGTGCCATACCTTCTGTTTTTGTGTTATTAACAAACGGATGCAAAGATAAAAATACGCTAAGAATAAAAAAATGGCGCCGGTATAAATA
>JAGXLC010000062.1:16738-18617 GCA_018334875.1 Bacteroidales bacterium
ATAAATAAAAAGAGGTGAGTTGTACACCTCTTTTTATTTTTAGAATAACCCTTTGAAATGCTCAACTTCCTTATATGTGGAAAAAGAAAAGCCAGGGACAGGCTGAATTGCCTTGTTTTACTACGGTAACTGTTGCTGCTGTTGTTGCTGTTGCTTTTGTTGCTGGCTTATGATTTGCTTCAGGCGTTTCTGCATCCCTTTGTCCTTTCTTAAAGCACGGTTGATCTGCATATACCGCTGCTCATCAATTGAGTATTTCTTTATTATTGAGGACATCTTTTTCTTCATCTTCTGTTGTTCCTCTTGCATCACTTGTTCAATGGAAGAATAAGCTTGTTTTTCTTCCTCCGACATTTCAACCTCATTTCCCTGTCTTTTTGCCCGGGAAATTTCCTGAAACCTCTTCATTTCAATACCACTTTCCTGAATGGCTTTCATCATGGTACCCTGGGCTTGTTTTTGTACTGCCTGGGCTTCTCTCATTATGTTGGCAAAAGTCTGAAGCTCATCGTCACTTACTTCAATATCCTGCTGCTGTGGTTGGTTTTGATTAAAGTTTTGTGCCTGTAGCCCAGAGGAAGCACCCATCATAATGGCCACAATAACCAATCCGAAAATTTTTTTAATCATCATAATTCATCTGTTTTTTATTTATTAAATATATAATTCAAAGGACGGAATCTTTTTGCCTGCAACAATAGATTAAACGTTAAAATTCTTTAATAAAGGTTTTGCGCGGAGAGGAAAAGTTTGCTACTTTTGGATTCAATTTCTAACCGTTAAACAAAAATATATGAATTTCAAAGAACTATTAATGCTTTTTGGACTTTCGCTGTTGATCGCTTCGGGGTCATCGGCGCAAACACCCGAAATCCGGTTTGAAGAATACAAACTGGATAACGGGCTGCATGTAATTTTACATGAAGATCACTCCACACCCATTGTGAATGTATCAGTGATGTATCATGTAGGTTCCAAGAATGAAGATCCTCAGTTAACAGGATTTGCGCATTTATTCGAACATTTGATGTTTGAAGGCTCGGAAAATATTGGAAGGGGCGAATACTCAGAGTATGTGGAAAAAGCGGGAGGTACGCTCAATGCCAGTACTTCAAATGACCGCACTTACTATTATGAAGTTTTGCCCTCTAACCAGCTCGAATTAGGCTTATGGCTGGAATCCGAAAGAATGTTGCATGCCAGAATTGATTCCGAAGGCATTGCTACACAGAAAAATGTAGTTGTTGAAGAGAAAAAGCAAAACTATGACAACAGGCCCTACGGAAGCATTCTGATCGAGACGATGAAAAGGGCTTACAATAAGCATCCCTACAGGTGGACTACCATTGGTGATACCAATCATATCCGTTCGGCTTCCGATCAGGATATAAAAAATTTCTATGATACATTTTATGTCCCGAATAATGCTGTGCTTACTGTCGCAGGGGATATTGATAAAGAGCAGGCTAAAAAACAGATTGAACAATATTTTGCAGGTATACCGAAAAGGGAGAAGGAAATTCCAAGACCCGAGGTGGTAGAACCCATCAAACATGAGGAGATTAGAGACACTGTATATGACAACATTCGGCTGCCTGCGATTATACAGGCGTACCATACCCCGGCGATGGGTACCGATGATTATTATGCCGTGGATATGTTAAGTACATTATTATCAGAAGGACAAAGCTCCAGGTTGTACAAAAATCTGGTTGATGATAAAGAATTGGCAGCGCAGGTAAGCCTCTACCCAATGCCCCTGGAAGATCCCGGAGTAGCTTTGGTTCTCGCTTTACCCAATATGAACGTTGAGAATAAGAAGCTGGAGCATGCCATGGATGAGGAAATTGCGCGGGTGAGAGAAAATTTAATTTCCGAA
>JAGXLC010000063.1 GCA_018334875.1 Bacteroidales bacterium
TTTATTTTGCCGGGGAACTGATTGACCTGGATGGCGATACCGGCGGATATAACCTGCAAATTGCCTGGTCGACCGGATGGCTGGCGGGGGAATCGGCGGCAAACAGGGACATGATTGATAGATAAAAATAATCATAAATTGTCACAGGAGATTTGTTGTCATTTATTGTCATTTAATAGTCATTAAGTGGTCATTGGCTGTATTCTCAGATATGCCTCAGCTAACGATTCATTCCGGCCGTAACGGTAGTGAAGAGCCGCCTGCCCCGCTGGCTGAAGCGTTGGAATCCAGGCCTTTGGATGATCATCAGGATTTAGTTGTTTAGTACCTTACCGGTCAAATTCTTGCTTTTTTTGGCAAAACTTGCCCGGTAAGGTACTGAGATGGGCTCAATGCGAAGCGCGAATACATTTCGTGTCGTCGTGCAGTCTTGCTCTGCGCTCTAAGCTCTATGCACTGAACTCTTTGCCCTACACTCTGCGCTCCATGCACTAAGCTCTTGTCAAACAGCATGTCTCTAAATAACTCACTTCCATCTCCTATTCCCGTATTCCCGTCTTCTCATTTTCTCCCCCTCCCACTTATAGATCTGATCCCTGTCGCTACTGATAACTCGAGACCCGAGACCCGAAATCCGAAACATTAATCCTGCCCTAAGCTCTCGCTCTATGCTCTAGGCTCTACGTGCGCCCTTAGCTCTTCGCTCTGTGCTCTTCGCTCTTCGCCCTTTCCTTGAGTGCCTTCTCACGTATGATATCCTGCACCGGGCGTTTTTCGATCTTGCTCTCCAGCCAGGAGATGATATCCAGATACAGAAAGGCCCGCTGCTCAAAAGGATCATCTTTCAGACTTACCAGTTTATCACGAAGCTTTTTGAATTCAGAATCCAGGTCATCGGGGTTGATATGAGTCAAACGCCTGAGGAAATCCAGGACATGCCTTTGTACCTGCTGTAAGCTGTCCATTTTATAAAGAAAACGGTAAACGGATTTCACCTGGTATTCCAAAAGGTCTTCGTTCCCAAGCTCATAATGCGCAACCAGATTTAATATCCTGGCAAAACTATGAAAATCCTGTCTTATGGAGATATCTTTAAAATTAAGAATATAATTCAAATACCGGATGGTAGATCTGTAATCTCCGCTTCCGAAATACAGGCTGGCTATCTTATAGTAAAATACCAGAATCCGGTGATTGTCCAGATGTCTGGAATAATTTTTTATGTATTCGTTAATCTCGGGAATCAGCTTAACGCCCTCGCTGAAGGTGCCTTCCAGGAAATGATAGTTGATACGGTGTTTGTAGTAAAATAAATAATACACCCTCAGATTGTTGTCATTCCAGTGGATTTTCCTGTTTTTGATTAGCTCCTGCAAATTCCCCAGCTCCTCCTCAAATTTGGTATGGTATCTCAACATATGGAGGGCATTCAGCAAACTGTTTATGCCCTTCAGATACATATCCGTCTGGTTATAGATCATCTCATTGTTATTCCTGTACAGATCCACCCATTTTTGAGCGTATTTATAACACATCAGAAAGTCCTGGGTGATATAGTTATACCAAACGTATGCCTGATAAATATATAGCTTCTCATAAAAATCGCACCGGCTGATATCTTCGGGAGGAACAAAATTGGAGTTAAAGAAGCTGCTGACCATCAGCATGTCTTTCTTGTTCTTTGCAGACCCAACCTTCAGATAGAGGCTGTATAGCTTTAAAGCAAGATTCGAGTAGGTTTGTGCGGAATGGATTTTCCGGGAAACTTCCTGTACTTCGCTGGTCAGCTCATCGGCCCTGTTACCAATGCTTCTTGTAATATACTGAAGTTCAATCAGCTTTTCATACTCCACGATCTCCATGTGAAGTATATTCTTCCTGTTGGCTTCCGCCATCCCTTTGGCTTTCTCCAATACCCGGAGCGACTGCTGATACAGTCCTTTATTATATAATACCCGTGCATAATCAATCCATTCACGGATATTGATCTCTATATCAGTATTCAGATTTTTCAGCCGCAAACTCTTCAAAAGCTGTTTATACAAATGGGCCTTGAGGTTAGAGAGCTGCTGAGGCTTAATGGACCTCGCCTTGTTTAATATCTCCTGTTCGTTGTATTCCTCCTGCTTATCCAGAATATCGAAAAGCTGGGAGAATTTGGTGCCCTCTCCGCTCTTCAGCCTGTTTACATACAATCTGAAATTTCTTTTTTCAGATTTTGACAGAGACTTGATCAACTGAAACAAATGATCTGTTTGTTGTTTTGGCATTGTAAATTGAGATTGGATATTAATGTTTTAAACAATTCTATATCAATAAATAAGGAATAAACATTTCTTTTTTAAATATCGTAATTAAAAGGAATTTTGATTTTACCAGTCTCGGTTACCCCTTTACATTTGCAACCCGGGAATAGAAAGAATATTCATTTAGATTTCAAAATTATAATCTTTTTTAGTGATGTCCAACGACTATGTACAGATTTTTGACACAACCCTGAGGGACGGAGAACAGGTTCCTGGTTGTCAGCTTAATACGGTGGAAAAAATAGAAATTGCTCAGGCACTTGAAGCCTTGGGAGTAGATATTATAGAAGCTGGTTTTCCGATCTCCAGTCCCGGCGACTTCAAATCCGTATCAGAAGTATGCAAAAACGTAAAAAGACCGACCATCTGCGGCTTAACCAGGGCTATTGACAAAGACATAGAAGTAGCAGCAGATGCGCTTAAGCACGCAGAATATCCAAGAATTCAAACCGGTATTGGAACATCATTTTATCACATTAACTATAAGCTTAACTCTACCCGGGAAAAAATTATTGAAAGAGCGGTGCATGCGGTCAAGTATGCCAAAAAGTTTGTCGAAGATGTACAGTTCTATGCAGAAGATGCCGGAAGAACCGAAAATGAATACCTGGCGAGAGTGGTTGAAGCCGTTATAGAGGCCGGGGCTACGGTAGTCAACTTACCGGACACCACCGGCTATTGCTTGCCGGAGAACTATGGTGCGAAGATTAAATACATCAAAGAGAATGTAAAAAATGTAGATAAAGCCACACTTTCGGTTCACTGCCATAATGACCTCGGCATGGGCACGGCCAATTCAATCAGTGGAATCATTAACGGCGCCCGGCAGGCAGAAGTGACCATGAATGGTATAGGTGAACGCGCCGGTAACACTGCCCTTGAAGAAGTAGCCATGATCCTTCAGAGCCATAAAGAACTGAATATTAACACCAGTATTAATCCAAAGCGGATTTACGACACCAGCCGGCTTGTATCCAGGTTGATGAAAATGCCTGTACAGCCGAATAAGGCCATTGTGGGAAAAAACGCTTTCGCCCATTCCTCGGGTATTCACCAGGACGGAGTATTGAAGCACCGGGAGAATTACGAAATCATAGATCCCAAAACAGTCGGTATTCCGGAATCCAACATGCGGCTCACCGCAAGAAGCGGCAGGGCGGCTTTCAAGCACAGAATTTCCAAGCTTGGTTATCAGGTGAAGGAGGAGGATCTGGATCATCTTTACAATAAATTCCTGGATATTGCCGATAAAAAGAAAGAGGTTAACGACGATGATCTGCTGGCTCTGGTAGGACAAGTATCCTATACCAGGGAAAAAAATCTCAAGCTGTTGAATCTGGACGTGGTCTGTGGAAAATCATCCATACCCACTGCCACTGTACGGTTAAAATTAAACGGAGAAACATTTACCGTTTCCGAGAACGGCAACGGGCCCATCGATGCTTCGTTTAATGCTGTCAAAAAAATCATTAAAAGGAAAATACACCTGGATGAGTTTCTTGTTCAGGCACTCACCGGCGGAACGGATGACTTAGGGAAAGTGCATATTCAACTTAAATACAGAAACAAATACTTTTACGGATTTAGTTCCAATACTGATATCATAACGGCATCCGTTGAATCTTACCTGGATGCGATATCAAAAATCATGTAAGATATATGACGGGAAAACACAAAACTTTATTTGACAAAATATGGGATGCTCATGTAGTGAAGCATATTGAGGACGGACCTGATGTACTATATATAGATAAGCACCTGGTTCACGAGGTAACCAGTCCGCAGGCCTTTGCCGGACTAAAAGAGAAAAATGCTCCGGTTTTCAGGCCCAGACAGGTTCTTGCCACCGCCGATCACAATGTCCCCACGAGTGATCAGGAGAAAGAGGTGAAAGATGAACGGTCACGCGCCCAGATAGAAGAACTGAAGAAAAATGCAGAAGAAAATAGTTTGGATTTCTACGGATTGAATCATCCCAAACAGGGAATTGTCCATGTGGTAGGACCGGAACAGGGATTCACCCTACCGGGAAATACCATAGTCTGCGGTGACAGTCATACCTCCACGCACGGGGCTTTTGGAACTGTAGCCTTTGGGATCGGCACAAGTGAAGTGGAAATGGTACTGGCTTCCCAGTGCGTGCTTCAGTCCAAGCCCAAAAAGATGCGCATCAACCTGGATGGAAAACGGCAAAAGGGGGTAACCGCAAAAGATGTGATATTGTATGCAATATCCCAATTGTCGACCAATGGAGCCACCGGCCATTTTGTAGAATATGCCGGCGAAGCCATCCGCAATATGAGTATGGAAGAACGGATGACCGTCTGCAACATGAGCATCGAGATGGGAGCCCGTGGCGGCCTGATCGCACCGGACGAAAACACCTTTGAGTACCTCCGGTCAACACCGGCAGGCCAGGACAAAGAGAAATTCGAGGAAAGAGTAGAAGAATGGAAAAAATTATACTCCGATCCGGATGCCACCTTTGATAAGGAACACAACTTTGACGTTTCCAGGATTGAGCCGATGATCACATACGGCACCAACCCGGGAATGGGAATGAAAATTAACGGGAAAATACCCGGCCGGGAAAGCTATGAGAATGAGCCGGTAGTAAAAAAATCACTGGATTATATGGGTCTTGAGCCGGGTCAGAAGCTGGTTGGCAAAAAAATCAATTACATATTTATTGGAAGCTGTACCAACGGCAGAATAGAGGACATCAGATCATTTGCCCATCTGGTCAAAGGGAGGAAAAAAGCAGCTCAAGTGAAGGCATACGTTGTACCCGGATCAAAGCAGGTAGAGATGGAGGTTAAAAACGAAGGTCTTCAGCATATATTGAATGAAGCAGGATTTGAACTAAGACAACCCGGATGCTCAGCCTGTCTGGCAATGAATGACGACAAGATTCCTCCCGGAGAGTATTGTGTATCTACCACAAACAGGAATTTTGAAGGAAGGCAGGGTCCGGGATCACGCACATTTTTGGCCAGTCCCCTGACAGCAGCCGCAACGGCAGTTAACGGTTATATAACAGATCCCAGAGAATTGTTAAACGAATAAGCTATGGAACCATTTAAAGAAATAACTGCACCCATTGTACCGCTTCCTTACGATAATATCGATACCGACCAGATCATTCCGGCCAGATACATGAAATCTACCCAGAAAAAAGGTTTGGGAAAATATCTGTTTTATGATTGGAGATTCGACGCGAATGGCAATCCCAAAAAAGACTTTGTGCTGAATCAACCCGATATAACCTGCAAAATACTGGTTGCCGGGGATAATTTCGGAAGCGGTTCCAGCAGGGAACATGCACCATGGGCATTACAGGATTACGGTTTCCGTGTAATCATAGCCTCCAGCTTCGCCGATATATTTAAGCACAATGCCCTCAATGTAGGATTGCTTCCAGTGGAAGTGGACGGAGATTTTATGGATAAACTACTTAAGCAGAATGAAAAGAATCCAAACTCCGAGATCCATGTTGATCTGGTTAATCAAAAGGTAGAAATGGTTGGCACTGGCGATTCTACCAATTTTGAGATCAATAAATACAAGAAAAAATGCCTGCTTCACGGCATCGACGATATTGATTATCTGATGAACCTGACAGAGGAAATCACGGAATTCGAGAATAAAAGAAAAAAAACCAAAACATAAATCCATGAAAGAAGAAACAATCTACAACGAAGAAGTATACCATACGGGAAACGGACAGAAAACTCCCAGCAATCCTGATTACATGGATCCGGAAACCGGGGAGGCAGTTCCATATGAATCCAGTAAAATCCCTCAGAAAAAGGTTGTATCAAACTATTTGAAGAAGTGCAACATCAATTACAACGATGAAGAAGAGAAAAACAATAATGTTAATTACGACGGCCTCAACGCATAAGCATACGAACATTTTATGGAATCAAAAATAGCCATACTGGAAGGCGACGGAATCGGGCCGGAAGTAACTGCGGAATCGGTAAAAGTGTTAAAGGCCATAGAGAAACGGTTTGGCCATACATTTGAATTGGTGTACGCAGACATCGGAGCAGTCGCCATAGACAACCAGGAGCACCCATTCCCTGAGGATACGCTAAGTAAATGTCTTTCATCCGATGCCATTCTTTTTGGAACCATCGGAGACCCCAAATATGATAACAACCCAAACGCCAGGATGCGACCCGAACAAGGGCTTCTGGCTATGAGAAAAGCACTGGGCCTCTATACCAACGTTAGGCCCATAAGAAGTTATCCAATGCTGGAAGAATTTTCACCATTAAAGAAATCTGTAATAAAGGGCGTGGATTTTATCATTTACAGAGAACTAACCGGAGGTATATACTTTGGAAATCGCGGACGGGATGAATCAACCAATTCGGCATACGATACCTGCACTTATTCCTATGATGAAATCAAACGAATAGCGCAGCAGGCTTTCCGGGCAGCCATGAACAGAAAGAATCATCTGACTTTGGTGGATAAAGCCAACGTACTTGAATCTTCCAGATTATGGAGAGAAGTCGTTAAGGAAACAGCTTTATCATATCCCGAAGTGAAACTGGATTTTATGTTTGTAGATAATGCTGCCATGCAGATCATACAAAATCCCTCACAGTTTGATGTAATATTGACGGGGAATATGTTCGGGGATATCCTCACGGACGAAGCCTCGGTAATTACCGGGTCCCTGGGTATGTTGCCCTCGGCATCCATTGGAAATCAACACAGCCTTTACGAACCCATTCACGGGTCGTATCCGCAGGCTGCAGGCAAATACATAGCCAATCCCATGGCCTCAATGCTGAGCCTGGCCATGATGCTGGAATATGCTTTTGAACTGAATGAAGAAGGCCATTGCATAAGAAATGCCATAAATACCGCTATGGAAAAAGGTTTTGTCACCAAAGACCTCAATCGTGAAATATATTATTCAACCCATGAGGTAGGTGATGCAGTGGTAGAAAATATACTCCAGCCGGAAACGGAAAAATTGACCTGATCTTCTCCTTTTTTTTCAAAAACAAGCCTCCGGTCTGCTTTTACATCATCTACAGACCGGAGCTTTTTTGTTCGTGCCATTTTCTTTAGGAACCAAATTTTTTATCTTTGCAATATCATGCTGTCGGAGACAGGAATAATTTTTGAATTATTCGGGCTAAAGCGTTTATTCATCTGCCCATTTTTTGAAAAAACTTAAACTGAGTTGCGATGCTTCAGGATCTGATAAAAATCAAACCGGAAACTAAAAGCAATTACTATACCAGTAAATTTGAATTTGCCATACCGGTTAAAAAACCAAAGGAAAAAGCAAAGTATTACTTTCAGTGGGGAATGATATTTCATGCCAAAAGAAAGCCCGCAGAAGCATATAAATATTACGAAAAAGCCATTTTTCATCATAAAAAACCCGTCTACCTCAAACAGATGGCCATATTGCACCACGAAATGGGATATCTGAAAGAAGCGTTAGACTATATCAGAATAGCAGTGGATATTGAAAAAAAGGAACAGAAAGAAAAAGAAAGAAGAGCAAAAGCGCTTCAGGAAAAAGATTTTTCCGCAAGGATTCCTTTCAGGTATAATACCAGTTATTGTTTTCCCTCTGTGCCTCTTTCTGCGGAAAGAAAAAATACGACCGCTGAAGCACAAATTCGATATTTCCGGGATAATTAATTTAAGCTGAATTTTATCTATCCTTTACCCCTGACCTGGTAAATTCTTATCACTTCCTCAAAAATTAGGTATCCAGCACCAAAATACCTCTCATTAATCTGATGTTACCTATTATTTTATGAGCTGAATTTATTGAGCATGAATCTTTTAATAAATGTGAAAAATTTATTAAAGGAATTGTAATAAATTTTTCATTCCCGGGTCATATATATGAATAAATAAATCTATATATTTATATGTTAACATTAAAATTTAAAATTATGAAAACAAAAATGTATTCAGTTCTGATTGCAGCCCTCATTATTGGTGGGCTATCCGTGTTTACCTCATGTCAGGAGGATGGGACAGATGAAGTATCACCTCAGCAAACAGGTTGGCTTGCTGTGAGTGAAGAAGGCTATACGAACATCAATACTTCCTGCATGCAAGATTCCTTTGTCAGTGATCCGGAGGGTCTTTCCGAAGAAGAAACAGAAGGCATCAAACTGATGCGGGAAGAAGAGAAGCTCGCAGGAGATTTATATGCCAAACTCTATGAATTACACAGTTTAAGGATCTTTGACAATATTTCTTCAAGTGAGCAAACCCATTTTGAAGCAGTGGGTACTTTAATTGATTATTTCGGAATTGATGATCCGGCAAGCAGTGAATCAGGTGAATATAACAACCCCGAACTGCAGGCTTTGTATGATTCCCTTTATACAGCAGGAAGCGAGTCACTTGTTTCCGGACTTCAGGTTGGTGCAGCCGTCGAAGAGATTGACATTCTGGATCTCGAAGAATTGATCAATCAAACCAATAACGAAGACATTATTTTGGTGTTCGAAAACCTTTTGCGTGGTTCCCGCAACCATTTAAGAGCATTCAACCGTCAACTGGAGAGAAACGGTGTGGATTATTCACCCCGGTATCTTGAAAAAGATGCCTTCGAAGCCATTATAAACAGTGAGATGGAAAGAGGTGGCTCCGGTGATTGTGTCGGCAATGGTACCGGCAATAGAAACAGGAATGGAAATGGAAACGCCAAAGGAGACGGAAACCGGAACCAAAACAAGAATGGTCAAGGTTCCGGCAGAAATGGAAATGGCCAGGGATAATAATCCCGGTATCATATGCACGTAACTATTAATCTTACAGGGTGTAGGAAGTAAAGAAAACTTTCTTCTTACACCCTTTTTTTTAAAGACCTGCTTATTGCATATTCTCCCATTTTTCAGTAATTTTATTCCAACAAAGAACCCGATAATTTAAAGCTTATGAAACGATTAAAATATGTTGTTCTGCTTCTGGCATTGGGCCTGTTTGCAGGAATAACTGCTGCAGAGGCTCAGATTTCACGAGGCAAGGTCCTTGAAGGACTGACCATCGACAGCAAGTTGATGGAAAAAGAAATGCGTTATACCGTGTATCTGCCTTTTGACTATGAGACCTCCAACCGCCATTATCCGGTGGTTTATCTCTTGCATGGATATACCGATAACGACATGGGCTGGATTCAGTTTGGCGAGGCCAATATGAAAGCGGATAAAGCCATTGCCGAAGGGAAAATCCCTCCCATGATCATTGTGATGCCTGACGGAGGTGTATCATGGTACATCAACAACCATGACAAGTCCGTTCCTTATGAAGATTATTTCTTTGAGGAATTTATGCCCTATATCGAATCCAAATACCGCATCAGGCAAAAAAAACGCTACCGGGGTATAGCAGGTTTGTCCATGGGTGGATTCGGTGCGTTGGTCTATTCCCTGAAGCATCCCGATCAATTCGCAGCCTGTGCAGCCTTCAGTGCAGGGCTCACCGTACCGGAGGAAGTGGAAAACCAGGACCAGCAAAGATGGGATAATGTGTTTGGCCCCGTTTATAGTAAAGGTTTAGAAGGAAAAGAGCGCCTCACCGACCATTTTCTGAACAACAATCCCTTTCACATTGTTAAAAATGCCGATAAGGAAGCGCTGAGCTCCGTGCGTTACTATATCGATTGCGGCGATGACGATTTCCTTTCCTCTGCCAATAACGTATTTCATAATCTGCTCATTGAGGAGGATATCCCTCATGAATACAGGGTCCGTGACGGGGAGCATTCCTGGCCATACTGGCGCAGCGGCCTTATTAACGGCTTAAAGTTCATTGGTGAAAGTTTTCATCAGTTCTGAAATAATGACTGGATGATTGAATGATTGGATGATTGGATGATTGAATGATTGAATGATTGAATGGTACAGAGCTCACAACTCAAAACTCACTACTTTTCACCTCTTCCCGTTTTCCAACCAATACCACCTCCAACCTGTCCCAGCGGGCAGGCGCCCAATCCACCAATCATTCAATCATCCAATCATCATTTTTCCTTCCTCCTCATCTTAATCCGCCTGAAATTGCCTTTCTCATCAATATACCGTATATCAAAAACTTCGGTTTCCCGAAGCATATCATTCAGCCAGGCCTTGCAAAAGGAATGTTCGAGAGAATCCTGAAAGTTATATTCGTTGATTCGTATGATCTCATTGCCAGGTTCAAGTCCCAGGCTGTCAACCAAAGAGTTTTGCCATACCAGCCCTACCTGAAAGGTATCCCTTCGTATAACCGGACGAAATCCCAGATCAGCTTTTTGCTCTTTTTCGAAAGGAATGGATTTATCCGGGGCTGAAAAATAAAAGTTTTTGTTTTTATAATCGAGTGTTACAATGCCGTATCTCAATAGTTTTGCACCTACCCTGTTGCCCGTATTGGTAACCTCCACAATCGGATCAGAAATGATGGTTTGGTCAAAACTCAGAGAATCCAGTTCCACCCGGTACACCCTTCCCTTTCTGCCGGTACCGAACATCCCCATAATACCGCTCCCATAACCTTTTTTTTCTATATTAAAATCGCTATTGTGTTGTTGCAGCGTTTCGAAATAATCCCGGTTAATATTCACAAAATCATCACTGCCCGAATCAAATAACACATACCTCTCTTTTTCGCCGGCAAGGCTGAGTCCAAGATAAGGAGAGCTTTGCCTGTCAAGTTTCATAGGGTTTCTGGTTCCAGTCTCCTGAAGCATAGTGATTTCACTGGCTACAACCAATTCTTTTGTCTCTCTGTTAATCTGCACCACCGAATTCCTCAGCAGATTGCTGCCGATAAAGCCATCCACCTTAAAGCAGGCCCAGGGTAATTCTTTCAAATCGTTTACCATGGCAGGAATGCCGTTAAATTCCAGCTCACCCAGAAAAATGTGATCGGCCTTTACAAAAGTAACACTGTCCTCATTTTGATTGACATCAGAAATCCTTGCTTTCCGGAGGGTATCATAATTCAACTCTTTTTGCAAGGCTTCGCTAATGATCGTAGGGGCACCGGTATCAAATATGAAACGCCGGGTTTTCCCATTGATGGTAATTGGAAGGATGATCTTATCTTTAATATAGTCAAAGGGAATTGTTTCATAATAGGATTCCTGACTGACTCCTCCCTGGTTTAGACCTATACGACCCTGGAAGATTCCACAGGCGTATATGGTAAATAAAATGACAAGGAGAATCAGGCTCTTCTTCATAGATCTGAGTTGAGGTTTACCTTCCCTTTACTGAAAAACAGGGTGTTATGTTCGGATAGAACTTTCCATTTCAGTCATTATTTAAATCTTGTTCAATGTCCCGAAAAGTTTCTCCAAATAAAGAAACCTCATATTTCCCCAGAATATCCATAAATTCAGATTTGTTCATATTTGCCATTTCAGCAGCTTGTCCGAGAGACAAACGGCCTTTGTCATATAACTGTACAGCAAGAAAGACCAGCAGATCTTTCTTGTCCATATTAAGTTCATCAGGAAGTTGAAGTTCTACGGTTTTCATAATATTATTACGTTAAAATTTATTATTTAAACGGTTCTCTCTTCAATTTCGTGTATAATAATAAGTTAATCAACACACCCTTAACCTTGTTAATCTTCTTCACCTGTTACAATACTCACGCCCCCTATGGCATTGCCGCTCCCATCCACAAACAATCGGTAAAATCGGTGATCATGTGAAGGATCAAACCCACGGCAATTATCCGGATTTTGGTAAAAATGGCCATAACTCCGTATCCGCCTATCGCGTAGTAAGAATGCAGCGGATGAAATCCAATGCTGCAACGGTTGGCCTGGAATATGGGGTCTGCCAGCAAATGATCCAGATCAACCAGCATGGTAGCCAGCATAATAAGCCAGGCGCGTTTCCATTGCGACCTAAAAAAGAGCCACGCTACAAGACCCGGTAAAAACAGGTGTAAACCATAATGAACTATATAGCGTAATATTTCAGAATAATCCGTGGGTAACATATCTGATTTAAAAAATAATCTTTCCTCTGAAAGCTGTCGTATTTGTCCCAACATTTGTTCCCTCAAAGGAATACTGATTCTCCGCCGTTTCTTTCCGCAAAATACGGATGGTTTCAAGAGGCCTGGTTTCCTTCAAATAATTCACCGAGAGACGTTGAGGATAATGATCCCCGTGAAATTCCGGGGAAAGGGTATCCATCATCCAGTCAATATAACGTGTGGAAGTGACATGCTTATTCAGGTCGATATCAAAATAGGAGGACTGCACCTCAAAGGACTCTCCATCTTTCACCTTGTCAAGTGATTCGGGCAATTCCTTCATCGCATGTTTCTCTCTGAGATATTCGAAAAGGTCGGCTTCTTCACCTTCAATTCTCTTCGGACGTTTGGTCTCCAGATCCACAGCAAGCCAGCCTGAAGTACCTCTTCCCACAATACTTTGCATGCTGTCGCGAACCAGATAGTCGCGCAAATAAAACAGGCGGTTCATCCCTTTTGCCCATGTTTCCACTTCCACATGCTCATGCCATTCAAGCGGCCGATATATCTCTACTGTCAAACGACTAAGCACCCAGAAAAGCTGTTTTTGCGCCAGATCTTTAAACCCATATCCCATATCATCGGCAGAATGAATGGAAGCCTGAATTAACAAGTTAACATAAGCACCAAGCTGAATGCGGGAATACATATCGGTTTCGGCCGAAGTGACGGTGAACCTTGAGATGCGTGTAAGCGCTTCCTCTGATAATGATTTCATGCGTGATTGTATAAATTTATATGACTGGTAACGATCCAAAAAGTTTAACTCAAAACAATTTCAGAGACTGTTTTAAAACCGTTCCACGAATTTATTATATTTGATCGGATTAACCTCGATTTACAAACACTAATTATTCTTTGTCCATAAAGTCAAAGATATTTGAATACCAAACCGAATTTATTTAAGTAATATGGAGCATAACAAATTAGAAGGTATCATCCCGGCTGTTTTTACGCCAATGAACGCCGATTATTCGCTCAATACCGGACTAATAGAACATTTGGCCAAAGTTCTGACAAAAAATGGAGTATCCGGATTTTTCGTTGCCGGCACCACGGGAGAAACCACCTCTCTCACCTTAGAGGAACGTATGGAACTGGCTGAAGTGTGGCGCAGTCATACGCCCTCCGGGATGAAACTGATTATTCATGTGGGGCACAATTGTCTGTCTGATGCACAGAAGCTTGCCAGGCATGCCGCCTCCATAAAAGCTGACGGCATTTCCGCCTTCCCTCCCAGTTATTACAAACCTTTACGAATGGAAGAGCTGGTAAATTACTGCAAAGCAATAGCTGACAGCGGTAACGGATTGCCCTTTTATTACTATCACATTCCTTTCCTCACTGGAGTACATGTTAAAATGCACGATTTTATCCGAACCGCTAAGACAAACATTCCCCATTTCACCGGCATCAAATTTACCAATAACGACCTGATGGATTATCGGCTTGCCAGTACATACGGTAAGAATAAATATAATATGCTCTGCGGACTGGATGAAATGTTGCTGCCGGCTATGACAATGGGTGCCAAAGGAGCTGTGGGAGGCACCTATAATTTTGCCGCTCCCCTGTATATTCAGATCATTAAAGCCTACGAAAATAATAATATTGAGACGGCGCAGGCATTGCAGGATAAATCCATTCAGATGATCCAAATTCTCCAACAATATGGCGGAGCCATTACCGCTGGCAAAAGCATTATGAAAATGCTTGGCATAGACTGCGGACCCTGTCGCCTGCCACTCAGAACACTGACACGGAAAGATGAAGAGACGCTCCAAAAGGAACTGGATGATATTTCTTTCTTTCAATATGCCATAAAATAAAGTAAGTTTTATAATTTTGTGACTGTAATTGTTCTTTACCTGTAAAGACCCCATAGTTCAATGGATAGAACATCAGATTCCGGATCTGACGATCTAGGTTCGACTCCTAGTGGGGTCACAAATTTTTAATTGTATCCCCGCCTCGTTCACAAAGGTTTATTAGCAAACAGCCATGAAACATTGTTAAAGGTCAACCGCAAGGTTTATCCCCAACACATCGGAAGTATGCCATTGAGATAATTTTTTGCTTTTTTGATATACATAATACACCTTCATTTCGAATTGTTTGTGAAATATAATGTTGGCACCTGCATGAAGCCTGGCAAGGTGTAATTTTTCACCGTCAAAACGATAAAATCCTTCTTCTCCTATATAAATTCTGAACCATGAAAAAGCAAAGGGAGGTACTTCCACCGAAAACATTTGCCTGTGCCTGAAATGATCGGCAACATTTTTATACATTCGGTATTCCAAACGGTTTGAAAAATCGAATTCAAACTGCTTATATGTGGTAGAAAGATCTCCAACAATCATGGGACGTTTTTCCAAAAGCCAGCCAAAATCCCGCCTAAGCCAGAGTAAACGTCCCACTACCCCAACTTCAAACCATTTACTGAGCTTGTGATCTACTGAAATATCCCCGAATTTCAAATTAATGTTTCCCGTTTTAGGTTCAAAATGCATTTTTTCAGTGGCGCCAACCGACGTTTTATCGGTAAGCTGTACTTCCAGGTTGTTTAAATTCCAAAGCAAAAAGTTCCTCTCCTGGCCGTTAACTGAGAAGAAAAACATCAAAAAAAACAATGTAGTTAAAATTCTGGTCATCAGTTAAACAAGTTTAATATTCTCACGTACAATTGATATAGCGATTGTTTATTTTGGGTAAAATTAATCAAAATAAATCATTAGTTTTGTAACATACTTATGAGGTATCAATATTGCTATAAAGAAACAATGATTAATGGAGGTTGACTAAATACGTCATATAACTCATATTCCGAAACCATAGCGGAATCTATCATAGTCTGGCCATGACCACAAATGTACATAACGTGATTTCCGGAGAAACCAAGAAATGGTTTGACATTTTATATGAAGGGGTCTCTGTAGTTAATAAGAAAAAAAGCATTGTCTTTTGGAATAAAGGAGCGGAAAGCATTACAGGTTACACCCAGGAGGAAATGACAGGCAGACCATGCGGAGAGGATTCAATGAATGATAGAGATGATTACGCTCATAATCTATGCAGGGAAGGATGTCCACTCGAAAAAGCTTTGAACGGGCAAATCACAGAATCGAAACTTTTTCCGAAACATAAAAATGGCAATCGCATTCCCATTGTTGCCTATGTGGTTCCATTAAAAGATGAAGAAGGCAATATAGTGGGAGCTATAGAAATATTCCGTGATGTTTCCGCTGAAGAAAAAATCCGGAATCTGAAGGAAAAATTCAAAAAAGTGATCCGACAGTATGTGTCTGAAACCACCTACAAACAGGTTATCAGATCCATCAATCATGAAAATTATACCTTCACCGGCCACAACAGGGACCTTACCATTTTATTTATGGATATTGTAGGTTTTACTGGCTTATCTGAAAAACTGGAACCTGAAAAAGTGGTGGAAATGCTGAATGCCTATTTCTCTCTTGCCTCCCTGATCATTCAAAAAAACCACGGAGATATTGACAAATTTCTGGGTGACGGGGTAATGGCCATTTTCGAGAATGCAGAGGATTCCATACAAGCGGCCATTGATATGATAAACACCGGATTAAAAAAACTGAATCATAATCTACAGATAATGGAGCTTCCCGAAATTAATATCAGAGTGGGGATCAACAGTGGAAATCTGATTCAGGGTAATATTGGAAATGAAGAAAGAAAAGACTGGACCGTTGTAGGAGATGTGGTCAATACGGCCTACCGGATTGAAGAATCCGCTGACCCCGGAAGCATTCGTATATCCGAGTATACCATAGAAAGATTAAAAAATCCTGAAAAATATATGTTCGTCAAGGAGATGACACCAAAAGGCAAATCCAATCCCATCAAAGTTTATCGCCCGGCTTAAAAAAAGGTTCTCCTCCTGTAAAATGGACACCGGAATTCAGCCCAATATGTTCACTTCCATACATACTGGAAGCAATCCAGGGTGATAAATTATACAGCAACTGATATAAATCCTTTTCAGCCATCCAGTCACCGCTCCATTTCGGAGAACAGGCATACATACAATGTTTGCATTCTGCCGTACACTTGTAAGACAGGACGATTCCGCCTGAAACCGTTCTTGGTAGCTGATAATGCATAAAAACTCACTTGGCGTTTTTTCCAGTCAATTCATCAGATAAGTATTCCTTCCTGCCAGCCCATTTTCACAAGTTCGATTTTATTCGGATCTGCATTACCTAAATTATGCCTTGTATCGGCAAGCTCGATATGATGCGGTGAAGGGCTGACGGGCCTTTCCTCTCCGAAAAACTCCCTGCGTCTGGCCTGAATGATGCGAAGTCCTGTGAAATCCACGGCTACAGGATCGAATCCAACGATAAGCCCGTTGTATTTCCAGGTATATTTCTCGTTGAAGTGATGCGGTCCTACACCGTGAAACAGGGGCGTTATCATAACCAGAATATTAAGACGGGTTTTGTCTTTCACCATAGGTTTTTTCCAGATCTCAGCCAGGTCAGCACAAGTATCCGGGTGATATTCAAAAGGTTTCGGATGAAACATGATATAGTTCTTAAGCAACGAACCGACTCCTGCCCAGTCATGGGTTCGCATCGGACGTGAATTAATCAGTGCCGTAGCATTTTGAAATATCTGATTTTTAAGAACACCCCGGTCATCAATACCTATATTATTGTCACTTACACCTGCATCCATCACCCTCTCCTTAATAAGTTGCTCCAACGGAACAGGTGTACGCAAGCGGCTCCACTCATTCGATTTAATCCCCACCACATCATCCGGTTTGATGAGCTTCTTCCAGGCACTGCTGACATCCGAATCGCCGGTAAGGGCTGGAACGGCCTTATCAACCATTGCCTGTAACACTCCTTTGTTGATATTTCCGGAACCATCCAACAGATTTTTATCGCGTATCAGGATCACTTTCGATTTTTCTGACTTGTTCTTTCCAAAAGCTTTCCATGGAAGAGCGCCCAGAAAGAGACTGCCTGCTGTTCCAATGGCCATATTCTTCAATGCTTCACGCCGGGTTAATTTTTTTGTTGTCATAATGGTCGTTTTTTTGATTGATACTCTCGTTATTTATAAAAGAAACACAGCACATTTTGCTGTTATAATTTTTTATTTTATCTGTGTATAATTTTCGGCCGTATGATCGAGTAAATAAGTAGCTTCTTTTTTCGAAGGCGCACCCATAACAAACATAAGCAACTGACCCTCCGTATCACAACCCATCCAGCGGCCATCTTCATCCTGACCAACACGTTTGCGTTTTAGAATTTCGGAAAATTTCTTTTTACCCTTTTTGTCGGCTTTGCGGGCTTGTTTCCTGTCAGGATATTCAACTATCAGAAGATAATACCTGTTTTGATGACCTCCGTATTGATTCAGCAGGGCATTCGTATGATCGTCAATATTAAATATGTTCTCGTTGGAGATATACCGGAATTTATTCTGCCAGGCATGGTGATAAAAGAAAAACGTACTGCCCTTTACAAGTGATCTTTCCGGGATAACATTAAAAACGGCCGGTAACTCAGTAGTGGTGCCAATGGCATCACTGATTTTGCGGGCCATATGAATAACCTCTTCCTTGCTTTCATTTGTTTCTTTTCTGGTAAAAATGGAAATAAAATAGCGATCCTGCCAGAATATAAGTGATCCTCCCATATACTGGGCTCCCTGCCCTATCTCGGTATTGGCAGTATCCTTGGAATAGGAAAATACCCCGTAGGCATTTTTTGGGGCGCCCATGTCAAATATCTCAGCCTTAATCTCATTATCCTCCCCAAGTCTGTATATCCGCTTGGCCAGCTTTCTGAACCCGTAATTCAGGTAAAGTTCCGCCCCGCCATTTATATAGGCATAAAGCTCCTCAGGGGCTTCGTAAACTTCTTCTGATTCCACAGGAAGAGAAGCGCTGCTACCGGGTAGCTTGTTCATCAATGTAGTATCTTTATTCATAGGGTATGCTTCCATTGTAAACAGTAGCAATGACAAAAATATA
>JAGXLC010000064.1 GCA_018334875.1 Bacteroidales bacterium
TGCCGTTTTCCCTGGGCACTTCCTCTTCATGATAAGCGGCAGAAAGAACGGCCAGCACCATCCGGTCGAGCCCGATGGAAGTTTCCACTACATAAGGTACATAGCTTTTATCCAGCTCCGGATCATAATACTGGATTTTTTTGCCGGTAAATTCCTGATGCTGCGAAAGGTCAAAATCTGTTCTGGAATGAATGCCTTCCAGCTCCTTGAATCCCATAGGGAAGTTGAATTCTATGTCGTAGGCGGCATTGGCGTAATGCGCAAGCTTGTCGTGCTCGTGAAGACGGAAGAGGTTTTCGTCGATACCCAGCGCCTTATGCCAGTTTACCCGTACCTTTTTCCAGTATTCAAACCATTGCATTTCTTCTCCGGGCCGCACGAAATATTGCATTTCCATCTGCTCGAACTCGCGCATACGGAAAATGAACTGCCGCGCCACGATTTCATTACGGAAAGCTTTTCCGATCTGGGCAATACCAAATGGAAGCTTCATGCGTCCGGTTTTCTGCACGTTAAGGTAATTGACGAAAATTCCCTGCGCCGTTTCGGGCCGCAGGTAAACCTTGTTGGAGCCATCGTTTTGGGCACCAAACTGTGTTTCAAACATCAGATTGAACTGCTTGACTTCCGTCCAGTTTTTGGTGCCGGATACCGGGTCGGCAATGTCACAGTCCTGTATAAGTTGACCCAGCGCTTCCAGGTCATCATCTTCCAGGGCTTTGATTAACCTCCGGTGCGTTTCTTTGATATCATTCTGATATTTTTGCGCCCTGGGATTGGTCTCCAGGAATTTTTCCCTGTCGAAGTCCTCTCCGAATTTCTTTTGTGCCTTGGCTATCTCTTTATCAAGCTTGGCCTGTTGTTTGGCAATATAATCATCTACCAGCTCATCGGCCCGGTAGCGCTTCTTTGAATCTTTGTTGTCGATCATCGGATCGTTGAAAGCGCTCAGGTGACCACTGGCTTTCCATACATCGGGGTGCATGAAGATGGCTGAATCCAGCCCCACGATGTTCTCATTCAGCTTCACCATGGCATCCCACCAGTATTGCTTGATGTTGTTTTTCAACTGGGCGCCGTTCTGCCCATAGTCGTAAGCCGCACTCAGTCCGTCGTATATTTCACTCGACTGGAATATAAAACCGTATTCCTTTGAGTGGGCAATGATTTTTTTGAAAAGGTCTTCCTGAGCCATATTCTTTCTGTTTAGTAGATTCTAATTATTTATATCTGATGGACTAAAGCACTAAACTTTAAACTCTAAACTCCAAACAAATTCAAATGACCCAAAAATTAAATTCCAAACAGGTCGTAGCTAAAGGTGTTTGGGTGATTTGAATTTGGAATTTTGATATTATTTGTTTTTTGCCTGCCAGCCGGCAGGCTGAGTGCTTGTTAATTGTATTTCATGTTTATTTTTTTGGTTATAAAGTTTTTTATGTACTTGGCTATTAGAAATATTCCAATAATTAGAACAATGAGAATATCCATTTTCAAAAGTATATAAAAATCAATTTTCTGCTTTACTCAATGTCTATATTTTCTTTGCCTTAACGAAATCTGCTGAATAGTAGAATTCTAAATGGTCCCGGAGGTTGTAACTGAACTGCATCACCTCACCATAGGCTCCGGCCGAATGGATCACCAGCACATCGCCCCGTTTCAACTCCGGCAATTCTACTGATTTTCCAAAGTAATCGGATGATTCACATATCGGACCCACCACATCGTATTTCCGGGTTGGCTTGTTGCTTGTCAGGGCTGTGATCTTGTGGTAGGCCTGATAAAGGGCAGGTCTTATCAATTCAGTCATGCCCGCATCCACCACTGCAAAATTGGTATTGACCCCTTCCTTAATGTAGAGGACAGAGGTGACCAAAGCTCCGCATTGGCCCACCAGAGATCTTCCCAGTTCAAAATGAAGCTTTTGGTGCGGCTGTATCTTGAGAAATTCCCGGAACACCCTGAAATAGGAATCAAAGTCAGGTATGGCAGCGTCCTGGGGATTTTCATAATTAAGACCCAGGCCGCCTCCAACATTGATATCGGTTAACTCAATGTGCTCTTTCCTGAAGAAATCCTGTATCTCATTCATTCTTAGACAAAGGCTTTTGAATACATCCAGGTCGGTAATCTGTGAGCCTATGTGTACGTGGATGCCTTTTAATCTTATATTATTCAGTTTTTTCAACAGTTCAACCACCTTTGGCAGATCCTTCCGGTTAATGCCGAATTTGTTTTCCTCAATGCCAGTGGTGATGTAATGATGCGTTTTGGCATCTATCTCCGGGTTGATCCGCAAGGCGACGTTGGCAGTGGTATTTTTCATGGCCGCCCGTTCGTTAATGACCTCGATCTCGGATATCGACTCGCAGTTGAAGAAACCAATATCATATTCGAGGCCCCGGTCGATCTCCCAATCGGCTTTACCCACGCCCGCAAATGCGATTTCTTCCGGTGGATAACCGGTTTGTAGCGCCCGCAGAATTTCATTCCCACTGACGCAATCTGCACCAAAACCATATTCGCGGATTTTCCTGAGTATGCGTGTGTTGGAATTGGCCTTCAGTGCGTAATGGACGTGATATCCGTATCGGTCTTTGATCTTTCGGACTTCCCCGAGTGTCCGTTCCAGCAGTTCCATGTCGTAGAAATAACATGGGGTTTTCAGTTGATCCAGATTATATTTGATGAGTTCTGTGTTCATTGTTTGAAAAGATTGTCGCTTAAAGCATTCAACGCCCGCAATTTATCTTTTGTGTTTACCAGCAGGGTGACGTTATACTGATTGCCACCGTAGGAGACCATCCTAACGGGGACATCTGCAAGGGCATCAAAAATTTTGTAGATGATGCCTTTTTCGTCTGCCATCAGGTTTCCTACAACGCAAATGATGCTCTGCTCGTGTTCAACCTCAACCGCACCGTACTTTTTCAGGTCGCTGACAATGTTATCCATGTGATCGAGCTTGTCAACAGTAACAGAAACCGCCACTTCCGATGTGGTGATCACATCTACGGGTGTTTGATATACTTCGAACACTTCGAATACTTTCCGGATAAACCCGTAGGCCAGGAGCATCCGGTTTGATTTGATCTTGATGGCCGCGATGCCATCCTTGGCAGCTACAGCTTTGATCTCTGCCTTGTCACTGCTGTTAGTGATCAGCGTACCATCATCTTTTGGATTCATGGTATTTTTCAGACGAACGGGTATTTCCTTCAGTTTACATGGAAGAACACTGGCGGGGTGCAGTACTTTGGCACCGAAATAGGCCAGCTCTGCCGCTTCATCAAAGGATAATGTCCGGATCACCTCTGTATTTTCCACATAACGGGGATCGTTGTTGTGAAAACCGTCTACATCGGTCCATATCTGTACTTCTTCGGCATCGATCGTGGAACCGATCAGGGAAGCCGTGTAATCGCTGCCGCCGCGCTTCAGATTGTCCACCTCGCCGAACGCATTGCGGCATATGTATCCCTGTGTAATGAAAAGATTATGATCGGGTTTCTCTGATAATTCCCTTTCCAGGTTTTCTCTTATATAAAATTCATCGGGTTCTTCATTTTTGTCAATTCTCATGAAGTTCAGAGCCGGCAAAAGAACAGAGTCAATGTTGTTTTCTTCCAGCATGTAATGGAAAAGGGTGGAGGTGATGAGCTCTCCCTGAGCCATTATGGATTTTTCCCGTGCAGAAGAAAAGGATTGGTAAAAGAACGAACGTATGTGGTTGAAATGTGACTGGATCATTTCCAGGGCCCTGTTTCGGTACTCCTCCGACTGAAAAAGTTTTCCTGCAAATCCTTTGTATGTGCGTTCCAGCTCTGCTGCGATCTCCCGGGCAGCATCCTTGTTATCTTTGGACAGATAGTTGGTGATATCCTCCAGCGAATCGGTTGTGCCTCCCATGGCTGACAGTACAACAATTTTGGGATAACCATCGTTGATGATGTCGGCCACCCTTTGCATCCGTTGCGGTGTACCCAGTGAAGTACCTCCAAACTTTAAGATTTTCATGTTGTTAGAGTATTAACCAAATAACTTTTATGATCGGCTTTTAGAATTTAAATTGTTGCAAAACTTTGCTAAAAAAACAAAATTTTTAGAAGTGATGACATAATTCCGGCGCTAAACTTCACTTTCCCGCTTCATCAGTGGGACAGGTTATTTGTTTATGAATAATCCAGGTTAACATGCAATTGATGATGATACATATTTATGCAAACTTTGTGCAAAAATATAAAATTTTGTGAATAATTCGGGTAGACTAGATTCAATCATTATCTTTGTAAAGAGATTCCAATTTGTTTTTAACCTATGGAAAAGCATTATGATTTTCTTGTACTTGGCAGTGGTATAGCAGGTTTAGCTTATGCCTTAAAGGTTGCCGGCAAAGGTAAGGTTGGATTGATCACCAAAACCCACCTTCAGGAAACCAATACCAAATACGCCCAGGGTGGAATTGCATCCGTGATTTATGAACCGGATGATTTTGAAAAGCATATACAGGACACCCTTGTTGCAGGCGATGGATTGTGCGATCGCGAAGTGGTCGAAATGGTTGTAAAAGAAGCTTCTTCGCAGATTGAAAAGCTAATTGAGTGGGGAGTGGAATTTGACCGCGGGGAAAACGGCCAATATGATCTGGGAAGAGAAGGAGGTCATTCCAATCCCCGGGTACTGCACCATAAGGACCATACCGGACAGGAGATAGAAAATAAGCTGGTTCAGCAGGTATGGCAGCATCCCGATATTGAAATAATGGAATATCATTTTGCCGTTGAACTGATTACTCAGCATCATCTGGGGAAGAAGGTTACCCGGGCGAATTCGGATATTGAATGCTATGGAGCTTATGTGATGGACCTGGAAACTTCCGAAGTAACCACCGTACTTTCCAAAGTAACAGTCGTCGCTACAGGAGGTGTCGGGAATTTATATGAAACAACCACCAATCCCAGTATTGCTACAGGCGACGGTATTGCTATGGTTTACCGTGCCAAAGGTATCATTGAAAATATGGAATTCGTACAGTTTCATCCCACAGCCCTTTATAATCCAGGTGAGCGTCCTGCTTATCTTATAACCGAGGCGCTCCGTGGCTATGGAGCTTTGTTGCGTACAACAGACGGCAAAGAATTCATGAAGCAATATGATAAAAGGGGATGCCTGGCTCCGAGGGATATTGTGGCAAGAGCTGTTGACAAAGAAATGAAGAAGCGCGGTGATGAGCACGTCTATCTTGACTGTACCCATCTTGACCCCGAAGGCTTGAAAAGCCATTTTCCGCACATCTATGAGAAATGTTTAAGTTTGAATATTGATATTACAAAAGATTATATTCCGGTAACACCTGCTGCGCATTATTCGTGCGGTGGGATCAAGGTGGATAAAAACGGAAGAAGCACCATAAACCGGCTTTATGCTATAGGGGAAAGCTCCTGCACCGGTCTTCATGGAGCTAATAGATTGGCATCCAATTCTTTGATGGAAGCTGTCGTTTATGCAGATCTGGCTGCGAAAGATACACTGAAACAATACGAATCATTGGGTTTTAAGGAAGGTATTCCCAACTGGGATTATTCAGGCACCACTTATCCTGAGGAGATGGTTATGATCACTCAGAATTTCAAAGAGGTACATCAGATTATGAGCAATTATGTGGGGATTGTTCGTTCAAACCTGCGTTTGGAACGGGCATTGAAACGACTTGAGATCATTTACCGGGAAACCGAAGCGCTCTATAAAAAGTCTGTTTTATCTGAAAGGTTGTGCGAATTGAGAAACCTCATTAATGTCGGTTACCTCATCATCAAGATGGCCCAAAATCTTAAGGAGAGCAGAGGGTTGCATTATACTTTGGATTATCCTAATTTGGACAAGCCAAAACCAAACAGGATACTTTGAAGGAATTTAATGTGTTTCCGTTTTGGCTTGTCCAAATTAGCAAGCAAAATTTATGAGGCAAAATTATATAAAGGTCATGATCTTTTTCAATTATTTTATCTTTGAAAAATGCCTCATAAATTTTGCCACAGTAGCTTACCGGGCAAGTTTTGCCAAAAAATGCAAGAATTTGACCGGTAAGGTACTAAAAAAGGATACATTTCTGAATATTGACATGCAATGAAAAAGGTTATTTCTAATTCAAATTAAATAAAAAAGTATGGCTTTTATGAAAAAAGTATTATTGAATGAACAGGATATACCGAAGCAATGGTATAATCTTGTTGCGGATCTTCCTTCTCCTATGGAACCTTATTTGGGCCCTGATGGAAATCCCGTAACACCCGATCAGTTACAAGCAGTATTTCCTGATAACATTATTGAACAGGAAGTGAGTACCCAACGATGGATCGATATTCCGGAAAAGGTATTGGAGTTGTTGCTGAGATGGCGACCTACACCGCTTCACCGTGCCATTCATCTGGAAAAAGCACTGGGTACTCCGGCAAAGATTTACTACAAAGACGAAAGTGTTTCTCCGCCCGGCAGCCATAAACCCAATACGGCGGTAGCTCAGGCATACTATAATAAAGAATTTGGCATCAAGCGTATTACTACAGAAACAGGTGCCGGACAGTGGGGGAGTGCACTTAGCTATGCAGGTGCTTTACTGGGTTTGGAGATCAAAGTGTTTATGGTACGGATCAGCTTCGACCAGAAACCCTACCGGAAAATCATGATGCGTACGTGGGGCGGAAACTGTGTTGCAAGTCCCAGTGAAGAAACGGAAACGGGCAGGAAAATGCTGGAGAAAGATCCGGATACTCCCGGGAGCCTTGGTATTGCCATTAGTGAAGCAGTAGAACAGGCTGTGGCCGACAAAACAGGACAAACAAGGTATTCCCTGGGAAGCGTATTGAATCACGTTATGCTCCATCAAACCATCATAGGGTTGGAAGCTCAGAAACAAATGAAGGAAGCAGGTGAAAAGAAAGTGGATACAATTATAGGCTGTGCCGGTGGAGGCAGCAATTTTGCAGGGATTGCCTTCCCATACGTAAGGGATAAGATTCATGGCGACCAGATAGACATCATCCCGGCAGAGCCTGCTTCATGCCCTACAATCACAAAATCTCCCTTCCTTTATGATCATGGGGATTCCGCCCAGATGACGCCCCTGTTGCCCATGTATACATTGGGGCATAATTTTGTCCCGCCGCCGATTCATGCCGGTGGCCTGAGGTATCATGGGATATCTCCTTTGGTCAGCCAGTGTATTGTGGAAGGGTTGATGGCCCCCCGGTCCATTCATCAGTTGGAAAGCTATGAGGCTGGTATGTTGTTTGCCCGTACCGAAGGCATTATACCTGCTCCCGAAACGACGCATGCCATTGCGGCTACCATCCAGGAGGCTAAAAAAGCTAAGGAAGAGGGCAAAGAAAAGACCATCCTGTTCAATTTTAGTGGACATGGATATATGGATCTCACCGGTTATGAAAAATACCTGGATGGCAAGCTGGAGGATTATGAACTGCCCAGGCAAGAAATCGATGATAATCTGGAAGCATTGAAGGGTTATCCCAAACCGGAGGAGAAGAAGACGGGGAAATGGTGAACAACTGGCTAGTAATTGAGTAATGAGTTAAGTGGAGAAAAGTAGTGAGTTTGGAGTAGTGAGTAATGAGTAGGGCAGTCCCATTTTCATATTGACTCACAACTCACTACTCATCACTCACTACTTTTTACTCACTACTCATTACTCACAACTCACTACTCACTACTCTCTACTCAGTCTTATGCTGTATACGTACCTGAAGTGGTTGAGCCTCCTTCTCCGGTCCAGTTGGTATGGAAGAATTCGCCCCTGGGCTTGTCCACTCGTTCATAGGTATGGGCCCCGAAATAATCGCGCTGGGCCTGAAGCAGGTTGGCAGGCAGCCGATCTGACCTATATCCGTCATAATAAGCCAGTGCCGATGTCATTGCCGGTATCGGTATGCCATTCTGTATGACCTCAGCCGTTACCTTTCTCCATCCATCCTGTCCGGCATCGATCTTTTCCTTGAAGAATTCGTCAAGCAGCAGATTGTTCAGTTGGGGATTTTTGTCGAATGCTTCTTTGATCTTTCCGAGGAAGATGGAGCGGATAATACAACCTCCCCGCCACATAAGAGCTATGGCGCCGTAATCCAGGTTCCAGTTGTGCTCTTCAGCAGCCGACCGCAGCAGGGTAAAGCCCTGAGCGTATGATATGAGTTTGGATGCATATAGTGCTTTTCTCAGATTTTCGATGAAGGCCTTCTTGTCGCCTTTAAATTTGGGTTTAGGACCTGTTAGGACCTTGGAAGCCTCTACTCTTGATTCTTTCAGCGCAGACAGGAATCGGGCGTAAACTGCTTCTCCGATCAGAGTGAGGGGTATACCCTGATTGAGTGATTCAACGGCTGTCCATTTTCCGGTACCTTTCTGTCCTGCGGTATCAAGAATCTTATCAATGAGGTGTTCACCGTTTTCATCCTTATACCCCAGTATATTACCGGTAATTTCAATGAGATAGCTGTTCAGCTCCCCTTCATTCCATTCTTTGAATACTTCGCTCATCTCATCATTGCTCATACCCAGATACATTTTCATTATCTGGTATGCTTCGCATATCATCTGCATGTCGCCATATTCGATACCATTGTGAACCATTTTAACAAAGTGGCCGGCTCCGTTTTCTCCTACCCATTCGCAGCACGGACTCCCGTCTTCCACTTTGGCAGCAATGCTCTGGAAGATGGGTTTAACATGTTCCCAGGCTTCATTGGTTCCGCCCGGCATGATGGACGGCCCTTTGAGGGCACCTTCTTCACCTCCGGAAACACCGGTACCGATGTAACGCAGTCCTTTGCTTTCCACATATTCGGTTCGTCTGATGGTGTCCGGGAAGTGAGAATTTCCGCCGTCAATAAGTATATCACCTTCATCCAGGAGCGGAACCAAAGTGTCTATCAGCTTATCGACAGGGTTGCCTGCTTTTACAAGCATCATGATTTTTCGTGGCCGCTTAAGCGACTGAATAAGTTCTTCCGGGGAACGGGTGCCGATGATGTTTTTGTCCTTGCCCCTTCCGTTTACAAAATTATCCACTTTCTCGACGGTACGGTTATACACTGCTACGGTGAATCCTTTGCTTTCCATGTTCAGAACAAGGTTTTCTCCCATTACCGCCAGACCAATTAATCCTATGTCTGCTTTTTGTTCCATAATGTTGTGTTTTTTGTTTGTTTATTGAATTATAATTATGCACCATTATTTACTTTTGCTATATCAGGAGCTATCCAGAATCCAGGCAAATGAAACCCGCATGCAGGAACCCTTACAACAAGAACATGATTAACATGCGGGTTCCATGGTGATGCAAGCGAAGTTTGTGAATTTGTCATATAAATCAATTTGAAATTCAATTTTTTAATAAACTGTTACACTAATGAAACCCGCATCCAGAAACCTTCACAACAAGGCAATGAATAAAGCATGGGGGTTCCATGGCGAATGAAACACAAAGCTCAAATTTTAAGTTTCTATTTAATTGATTTACAAACATATAATCAAACTTTATCCGAATGAAACCCGAGCGCTTGAAGCTTTTGCCATGTATGATCGGATAAATTAGAATTGGCAGACAGGGTATAGGCATTGAATTCCCTTCTGACCGGATAATTTCCCCGCTGTTTTTCGAATTCTTCCGGATTCCGCCGAAGCCGCTCATCGTCTTCCGAAACGTCATATGTTGCTTGTATGGCTTTATATACTGCCTCTCTCGGCCGGATGTCCTGATCTCTAAGCTGAATAACCGGATTTTGAGGAGGTTCAACGTTTCCGGGATACCAGTCATCGAGCCCGATCCCGAAAAACCGGCTTACAGCTCTTACACTCTGAGCCGTGCCATTGGCCTTGCCATCTCTTGAGTATCCTGCAATATGGGGCGTGCCCAATTTTACAAGATTCAATAGTTCCCTGTCAATTTCGGGTTCATTTTCCCATACATCCAGTATTGCTGTTTTAATTTGTCCGTTGTTTAACGCTTGCTTCAGGGCCGCGTTGTCCACCACTTCCCCCCTTGAAGTATTGATCAATACAGTGTCCGGATGAATCCGGTCAAGCACTTCGCGACCGGCCATATGATAGGTTTTGTCTCGACCTTCAGAAATCAGTGGTACATGGAAGGTAATAATATCGGCATTCTCCTGAATTTCCCGGAACGTACTCCACTGAGTTCCTCCTTCAGCTCTTTCCCTGGGCGGATCATTCAACAATACGTCCATACCCAGAATGCGGGCCAGTTTTTCTACTTTTGAACCCACATTGCCTACACCTACAATGCCTATAACGGGCTTTTCCGGGATTGAAGAAATCGAGGAACCGAGCGTGGCCAATACCGAGGCAATGTATTGCTGAACGGAGGAAGCGTTGCACCCCGGGGCATTGGTCCAGCTTATATTATTTTTCCTGCAGTATTCCTGGTCTATGTGGTCAAATCCGATGGTTGCCGTAGCAATGAATTTCACATGGCTCCCTTTCAGAAGTTCCTCGTCACATTTTGTACGGGTTCGGATGATTAAGGCATCGGCATCCCTGACATCCCCGTTGGAGATTTCGGGTCCCGCTTTATAAACTACCTCTGCATAAGGCTCCAATACGCCCTTCAGATAGGGTATCTTATTGTCAGCAACAATTTTCATATTATACATCCTGAAATTTTTCTTTCCATGCCCACAATCCAAGTCCCGGATTAGAAATATAGTAGACTTCCTCGCCGTCCTTCATTTGGTTATAGCCTTCCTTCATCCGGTCGGGTGGATATTTTTCAAGCATGGCATCCGGATCGGCATATTGAAAATTGACCGATTCAATTTCTTCCTTTGTCAGTTTTCCCGGGCAGTAGGTAATGGAAAACCTGTTTTCCGATGAACCGTGTATCAGATGAGCCGCTGCACTCAGGTTTTTGCCCAGATCCTCGTTGTTTTTTGTAAGTTCAAGAATCCGGGGTGTGCCAACATATCCATATTTCCTGATCAACCGGTCATTTTCATCATCTTCACCGAATTTTCTGACCCCCGGGGCCAGAACAATCAGTTCGCCGCCGTCAGCAAGAGCCATTCTTGTTCTGTAGATGCTTTTATTTCCCAGCCAGGTGCTTTCAAACTCTTCAGGATCCAGATATACCACTACCTTCTTTAAAGGATTTTCAAGCATGGTGAAGTTCACCTTCAGGGAAAGCTCTGCTGCTTTCTCAAAGCACTCCATATCATCTCCGATATACAGGCCCCGCGTCACCAAATCGCCCTGTTCATTCATTCCTATGATTGTTAATACATAGACAATGGGCAGATGATTCGCAAAATGTTCCGAAGCATAGTTCAATACTTTTCTTACAGGGGTGTTCGCTCTGCCCATCATTCTTTCCATACCATATGCTGCACCCAGAAAATGGCTCTTGTTAATGCCCTCTGCACCTCCTGTACCAACGAATATGTTTTTGTTGAAATTGGCCATACCGGCCACTTCGTGGGGTACCACCTGACCGATGGAAAGGAGCAGGTCATGGTTGCCTTCCGTCAGGCGCTTATTGACCTGGGCCGGCCAGGGATAAGCCACTTTGTTTTCGGATACTTCTTTTACAAATTCAGCGGGGACTTCCCCAAGGGTTACAATATCATTACGCCAGTCGTGCACACGGAAAAGATCCCGGGGCAGATCGCCGTACATTTTGTGTATCTGTTCTTCGGTCATTGGGGCATGGGTGCCTAATGCCGGCAGGATATCGGTGAGGCGATCACCAAAATATTGATAGGTAAACTGAGTGATCAGACCGGCTTTTGAGTGAAAACGAGTATAATCGGGAGGAATGGCCATTATTTTTTTTCTGGCCCCAAGTTGCTCAAAAGCAGCATATAATCCTTTTTGTATATCTTTACTACTGAGCGATGCTTTTTCCGAACCTTTAGCATAATAGATCATACTGCAATCCCCTTTTTTAGAACCTGTTATATGACTTTTTACAATCCGTGTACGTACACGGATTGTGTTATACAAAAATAGAAAAAAATACAAACAATGAGAAAGTTCAACCGGTAATTTTCGTTTGCTTACACGGTTGAGGCAGGATACCAGCGAAGTGGAAAAATTTTGAGGAGATCATTGTATCTATTGATTTATGGGTCATGTATGGCGTATAAAAAAAAGGCTGTTCATAATCATTTGAACAGCCTTTTTTTCTGAATAAATACGAGATATAATTCTATTCGTCCCGGTATTTACAACACATAGGCAACGAGGCATAGGCTTCATCAGAGGCTTTTGCTTTTTCGGTGTCATGGCCTGCCTTGGCAATGGCTTTGTGCACCTTCTTCACTTCCACCTGGTCTTCATGAAAACCCATTGTCAAGGTTTTTGATTCCATATTCCAGGTGGCCTTCTTAACTCCGTCAACTTCTTTGACTGCTTCCTCAATACGATCCTTGCACATACTGCATAGACCGTCTACTTCAAAGCTGGCTTCAGCCAAATTGCCTTGCACTTCGCAGGCTGCCTTGTCTTTTTGCGCATCCTGGGCTTGAGCCTGAAATGACCCTGCCATGGTGATGCCAAACATGAGTACGATACTTAAAATTACTGTTTTCATAATGGATAAAATTTAAATTTAACAATGTGGTCAATGGGTGTTCTCTTAAATGATTTATTTCAATGTCTTTGATTTAAGCCGCAAACTATTCATCACTACCGATACCGAACTGAATGACATGGCAGCCCCTGCCACCATGGGGTTCAACAGGAAACCGTTCACAGGATACAATACTCCTGCTGCAATGGGTATGGCAATAACATTATAGAAGAAAGCCCAGAAGAGGTTCTGCTTGATGGTTTTCAGTGTGGATTTTGACAATTCGATAGCAGAGCGTATCTTTTCCAGATCACCTTTAACCAGTGTGATCTGGGCACTTTCTATAGCCACGTCGGTACCTTTGCCCATGGCAATTCCAATATCCGCCTGGGCGAGTGCAGGAGAATCGTTGATTCCGTCGCCTACCATCGCTACCCGGTGGCCTTCGGCCTGTAACTTTTTCACATAGTCCAGCTTATCCTGCGGCATCACTCCGGCCCTGTAATTTTCAATACCTGTTTTGTCTGCTACATTACGGGCTACCTCGCTGTTATCTCCGGTCATCATATGGACTTGGATCCCGTCTTCCCGCAATGCTTTAATGGCTTTCACAGAAGTTGGCTTGATCTCATCCTCTATCCTGAAAAGCAACTCCAAACGCCCATTGCGGGCAACAAACACCTGCGAAGCCACTCCTTTCTGTTGCTCTTCCATCCCTTCAACAAGTTCCCGGGGGATGGTAACATTCTTTTGCTGCATCAGACCCTGATTGCCGATCAGCAATTCATCATCTTCGTAGGAGGCCCTGATTCCCTGACCTGTCTGGTAATCAAACGCTTCCAGGTCGTATCCATTTTGGGCCCGTCCATGCAGATAATCCGTAATGGCTTCGGCCAGGGGATGTTCTGATCTGGATTCAACGGTATAAACCAGATCAAGTAGTTTTTTATCCTGTTGCCCGTTAATCCATCTCATATCGGATACAACAGGCTGGCCTGTGGTAATGGTTCCGGTTTTGTCCACCACGATGGAATCAATCCGGTTCACTTTTTCAAGTATTGTGGCATCCCTGATCAGTATGCCATTCTCAGCCCCTTTGCCTATCCCTACCATTAGTGCTGTAGGAGTTGCCAGGCCTAATGCACAGGGGCAGGCAATGATAAGGACGGTAACGAGCGTAACGAAAGCATATGTCAACTGAGGTGAGGGACCGGCAAGATACCATATTACGGCACTTGCGATGGCAATTGCAATAACCACGGGAACAAAGATGGCAGCGATTTTATCGGCCAGTTTCTGAACCGGTGCTTTGCTCCCTTGTGCTTCTCTCACCATTTGTATGATTTGGGATAGCACAGTATCAGAACCCACTTTTTCAGCTTTAATTTGAAAGCTGCCGGTTTTGTTCAAAGTAGCGCCAATAACCTGGTCCCCTTTCCCTTTTTCTACAGGCAGTGGCTCACCGGTTATCATACTTTCATCCACAGAAGAATAACCCTGGATGATCCGGCCGTCAACAGGGATTTTTTCTCCCGGACGGATCTGTACGATATCATCCACTGCTACCTGATCTACCGGAACCTCAATTTCCTCACCGTTGCGAAGCACTTTAGCCGTTTTCACCTGAAGGCCCATAAGCCGCTTGATGGAATCTGAAGTACGGCTTTTAGCCCGGGCTTCAAAATACCGGCCAAGCAGAATAAGGGATATAATCACTGCCGCGGCTTCGTAATATACATGTGGTGTAATGCCGCGCGATAATAAATATTCCGGGAATACGGTATTGAAAAGGCTGAAAAGAAATGCTGCACCTGTGCCAAGCGCTACAAGGGTATCCATGTTGGTTGTACCATGCCGGGCCTGCTTCCAGGCAATCTGAAAAAATTCCCGTCCGAACCAGGTGATCACCGGGAAGGTCAATGCCAGCAATATCCAGTTTCTGAAAGGCAGTTCCGGGAGAAACATGGAAATGATAAATATAGGCAGGGAAAAGGCAATGGCAAGAAAGGCCTTTTTACCCGCCTTGTTTAATTTCTCTTTCTCTTTAGCTGCTTCCTTGTCCAGATCGGTTTTTTGTTCAATAACCAGGTCATATCCTATCTTTTGCACTGCCTCTTTCATTTGGGAAGGATCAAGACTTTCCGTGTCATATTCTACGAATACGGATTCATCTGCAAAATTCACCCTCGCCTGAGTGACTCCTTCCATACTGCCCAGCATGCTTTCTACACTACTGGCACAGGAAGCACAATGCATCCCTTCTACTTTAAAATTGCGTTTGGTCATATATTGTTTCCTCCTTTCAATCCATTCATTTTTTCAACTAACCGGTTCTGCCGTATAACCGGCTTCTGAAATGGCAGCCTCAATGGCTTTTTGTATCTCCTCTTTTGAGGCGGTCCTTGTGACCACTTTCACTATTTTGTCTTTACTATCCAGGTCAACATCCCATGATTCAATGCCTTCAAGGGCATCCATGTAAGGTTTGATTGCATACATGCAACCTGCACATTTTAAATTGGTTTTAAATTTAAGGGTTTGCATATTGTTTTTTATTTTTAATTCCACAATTAGAATGATTTTTTATATTAAATAAACCCAACAGGCCAGTGAAAGTTTTTCAAAATTATGAGCAGAAGTTGTAAAGTTTTATCCTGCATCATTCAAAAACGAATCCCGCTGGTTAGCGGGAACGTTTTTGAATGTGGGATGGTTTGCGCGGTGGATGCAGGCTCGCCTTCGCGAAGCTTCTGCGGAGCAAGGCAACCCCGCATTAGAAAAACCGGCTTTTTGCGAAATTTATTGAAGCAAAAAGCCAGGTTTTTCAATAGCGTCAGAAACCCGCATCCACTAAGTTTTGCCACAAGAAAATAATTAACATGCGGGTTCAATGGGGATTGATCTGAATTACTCAAGTTGTGCAGTTATATTATATTGTATTACAGAATTTTAATAAACTTGAACAAGAATTAATTATTCTAGAATAATTCGGGTTATATCAGATTTTTTTCTGCTCCTATTTTTGTATCTTTGCTTACAAAATTTCCGTGTACGTACACGGGGAAGCAATTTGCTGATATAAAACACAAAAGAGATATAAAAATGAGCATGGAACAGACCTGGAGATGGTACGGACCGGAGGATCCGGTAAACCTTAATGATATACGGCAGGCGGGTGCCACCGGCATTGTTACAGCATTACACGAGATCCCTATTGGGGAGGTATGGCCGCTGGACAAGTTACAGGAAAGAAAACGTATGATCGAATGGAATGACGATCTACCCATTCCGCAGCGAAGGGGTTTGACATGGTTGGTGGTTGAAAGCGTACCGGTTCACGAATCCATCAAAATCGGCAAGCCTTCCCGGGACAAATATATCGAAAATTATAAACAAAGCCTCCGCAATATAGGCAAGATTGGGATAAAGACAGTTTGCTATAACTTTATGCCGGTACTGGACTGGACCCGGACTGATCTGGATTTCGAGCTGGAAGATGGTTCGAGAGCCTTACGGTTTGACGTGGATGCATTTGCAGCCTTTGATCTTTACGTTCTTAAACGACCCGGAGCTGAGGAAGAATATAGTGAAACCCGTATAGAGCGGGCACGGGAATATTACCGGAAAAGCGATCAGAAATCACTGGAAAAACTCAAGAACAATATCATTGCCGGGCTTCCGGGTGCACAACAGGGATATACCCTCGGAGAATTTCAGGACAAACTCGATGAATACAAAGATGTGGATGATAAAATGCTCAGGGAGAACCTTAGATATTTTCTTAATGAAATTGTCCCGGTGGCCATGGAAAATGATGTAAAACTGGCCATCCATCCCGATGATCCGCCCTATCCATTATTCGGTCTGCCGCGAATAGTCAGTACCGAGGGAGACCTCAAACAAATATGCAGCGTTTATGACACCATCTATAATGGATTTACTTTATGTACGGGATCTTTAGGCGTTCGCTCCGACAATAACCTGATAAAGATCATAGAAAGACTGGGGACTAAACTCAATTTTGCCCATTTGAGAAGCACCCAGCGTGAACCTTCAGGCAGCTTTTTTGAAGCAGCCCACCTGGAAGGGGATGTTGATATGTACAGCGTAATCCGTGCCATTTTGAGAGAGCAACGCCTCCGGAAGGCCATGGGAAGAAACGACCACGTCATTCCCATGCGGGCCGATCACGGACATACGATACTGGATGATCTGCACAAGAAAACGAACCCGGGATATTCTGCTATTGGATTGTTGAGAGGTATGGCCGAACTGAGAGGGCTTGAGATGGGAATAGAAAAATCAGAAGCTTTGTACAGAGAATAAACTGACAAATTTTATAAACCATCCAGTGGATTTCGATCCTTGTTGTTCTGCAGTTTTTTAAAAGCGGTAGGAGACAATCCGGTAATTTGCTTGAATTGGTTGGATAGATGGGCAATGCTGCTGTAGTTCAGTTTCCTGGCAATTTCATTCAGGCTGAGTTCATCATAGATCAATAGCTCCTTGGCATATTCAATTCGTTGAAGGATCATATATTTCTCTATGGTTATGCCTTCTTTCTCTGAAAAAATATTGCTCAGGTAGTGATAGTTTTTCTTTAGTTTATCGGCCAGATAGGTGGAGAAATTGTAAAGGTTCTTATTTTGATGCGGATTCCGTACCAGATCAATAATTATACTTTTGATGCTTTCAACAATTTGTAGCTGCCGGTCCTCAATCAGTTCAAATCCGATTTTGCCGAGTTCTGTTTTCAGGGCTTCCAGATCATAGTTTTCCCTGGGTTCTTTTAATATCACCTCTCCCAACCGGACTTCAATAAATTGGATATTAAGCCGCTTCAAAATATCCTCAACAGCCATGACACATCTCGGACAAACCATATTTTTGATGTACAGTTTATAAGATTGTGTCATGGCAGCAGAGGCTTTTGGATAATTGTGCGGATTCAAGTGTCTTTTTCCCTGTTTTGTTCCGATTTGTTTTGTTTCGAATAGGCACTATACATCCCGTCTTTTTTGATTTTCTCGTACTTATCCGGATCTGAGTCCACATTGAACTTTGCTCCTTTGTCGTAAAGCAGCTTCAAACCAAAAACACCCATCACAATGGCTACCAATACAATAACCAATACGATCAGTTTAAGATATAAAGCCATAGGCTACAGATTTTGTATTACCCGTTCCAGTTTTTCTTTTATATTGGTTGCCACACCCTTTAATTGGGAATTTTCCACCGAAGCCATGGAAGCAACCGGATCAACGGCTGAAACATCAACTTTTCCGCCTTCTGTCTCCTGAACCACTACATTACAGGGCAACATCAATCCAATATAAGGTTCTGCAGTCAACGCTTTATGGGCATTGGGTGGGTTGCAGGCACCCAGAATTCTATACTTCCGGAAATTTACATCCAGTTTTTTCTTCAAGGTTTGCTGGACATCAATATCCGACAATACGCCGAAACCTTCTTCTTTAAGGGCATCGGTTACTTTTTCAACCACCTGGTCGAAGTTTTCTTCTAAAGTTTTATTGGTGTAATAACTCATTTTTAATTGGTTTTATTTAATTCAACTTTGAATGTTAAACAAATGGAAAGCCTTATTGTTTAATCAGCCCGGAAACCAACTTAAACAATTTCAATGACAAAATCAACAGCGGATCAAACATTACATTTTTTTAAGGCTCCCATTCAGTACAAGGTGGTTTAGTCCCATCTGCCGGGCTTCCGAGAGTGCATCT
>JAGXLC010000065.1:0-12350 GCA_018334875.1 Bacteroidales bacterium
CTAAATAAATGAAATAGCACCCGCTCTGAATTGAATCTTATTACAAATCATAAGATTCATTAATTTCAGGTTATTATTCTTATATTAGCATGTTTTTAGAAGGGGGCTATGGCCAGCAAAGAAGCGAAAATAACAAGAAGAAGACTCCGAAGTTCCTATATGACCTCGGTAATAAGCATTGCCATGGTTCTGTTCTTATTGGGAATTCTGGGATTGCTGGTTCTTAATGCCCAAAAAATATCGGAGTACGTAAAGGAAAACATCGGATTTTCAATCATTCTGAAGGAGGGAGTAAAAGAAGTAGAAATCATTCGCCTGCAAAAAATGCTGGATACCAAACAGTATGTGAAATCAACCCAATACGTAACCAAAGAGGAAGCCGCACGGGAACTTAAGAAAGAACTCGGGGAGGATTTTGTAGATTTCCTGGGGTATAATCCCCTCCTGGCATCTATCGACGTGCATTTGCATGCAGAATATGCAAACCCTGAGGGCATTGATGATATCAAACAGGATTTGCAGCAATACGATGAAATTAAGGAAGTATACTATCAGAAATCCTTAGTAGATCTCATTAATCAGAACATACAGAAAATCGGACTAATAATACTGATCTTCAGCGGATTCCTGTTTCTTATCGCCCTAACCTTAATTCATAATACCATTCGCCTGTCGATTTATTCCAAGCGTTTTATTATTAATACCATGCAACTGGTAGGTGCCACCAGAGGATTTATACGAAGGCCATTTATTTTCAGGGGCATTCTGCATGGTATATATGGCTCCCTTATTGCTATGGGGTTCTTGTTTGGGGTAATCTATTTATTGCAGGACGAATTCTCCAATATAATCAGCCTGCAGGATGTGGAGGTTGTCTCTATGCTCTTTGCCGGCGTTTTTCTCATGGGGATTTTAATTAGCTGGATTTCCACATACATTGCAGTCAATAAATATTTAAAAATTAATCCCGATAGATTATATTACTAATAAAAGAGTGGAGTTATGGCCAAGAAAAAGAAGACAGAACGAGAGAACCAACTGGTTTTTACCAGGGAGAATTATAAGCTGTTAATCATTGGAGCAGTTATTATTGTTATTGGATTTGTGCTGATGGCTGGGGGTAAGGCAGAAAGTCCGGATCAGTTTAACCCGGAAATTTTTAGTTTCCGGCGGATAACATTGGCGCCCCTGCTTGTTCTTTTTGGCTTTGCATTTGAAATCTATGCAATCATGAAAAAGCCAAAGACAAGCAAAGAAGATCAATCATCTTAAAAACTGCCAATGTGAATGAACTGGATTGAATCGATTATCCTGGGCATTGTTCAGGGACTTACCGAATTTTTACCTGTAAGCAGCAGTGGCCATCTGGAGATCGGCAAGGTACTTCTATCTTCCGATGTTCAGATGAGCCTGACCTTTACGGTAATTGTCCATGGCGCTACGGTACTCAGTACCATTGTGGTTTTCAGGAAAGATATCTACGGGCTGATCAGGGATTTATTCCGTTTTGAGTGGAACGATTCCACCGTTTACATCAGCAAGCTTGTTTTCTCAATGATCCCCGTGGTTATTATAGGATTGTGGTTTGAAGAAGAGGTTGAACAGTTCTTTACCGGAAATATGGTATTTGTTGGTTTCATGTTGTTGATAACAGCCACTCTTTTGATCTTTTCCTACTATTTCCGTTCAAAAACGAAAAATATTTCCTTTCTGCATGCGTTTATTATTGGAATTGCCCAGTCCCTTGCTGTACTACCGGGAATCTCACGTTCCGGGGCTACCATTTCTACCGGTTTGATGCTTGGAAGTAAAAGGGAAGAAGTAACCCGGTTTTCCTTTTTAATGGTATTGTTGCCCATAATAGGTGCAAATATCAAAGACCTGATGGATCAGGATTTATCTGCAACCGGAGATATAAGCTTTTTGCCACTCATCCTGGGTTTTATTGCTGCATTTGTCTCGGGGTTATTCGCATGTAAGTGGATGATCAAAATTGTGAACCGCGGGAAACTGATTTATTTTGCCTTTTATTGCATTGCAATCGGTTTGGCCGCCATTCTTCTTGGATAAAAACAAAGGCCTATGATGAATAATGAATTGAGAGATCTTGAGGATCTCATTGAGGGAAGGATATTGTTATTTGATAAACCTTTGTTCTGGACATCATTCGATCTGGTAAAGAAAGTGAAAGCCATTATTGAGAAAAACATTCGCCATAAATATAATATACGCAGGCGCGTTAAGGTGGGTCATGCAGGTACATTAGATCCGCTGGCCGAGGGATTGATGGTTCTGGGCACCGGCAAAAAGACTAAGGAACTGGAGTCGATTCAGTCTGGTAATAAGGAATATATTACTACATTGGAATTTGGAAAAACCACCCCTTCTTTTGATCTTGAAACAATGTTTGATCATGAATATACGTTATATGATGTGTCCAGGGATAAATTAAAAAATGTATTGACTCAATTTACCGGAGAGATAGATCAGGTCCCGCCCCGGTATTCAGCCAAAAGTGTTCATGGAAAACGGGCATACAAGTCTGCACGTAGTGGGGAGAAAGTAGAACTTGCTCCCGGCAGGGTCAATATAGAAGAGATTGAAATCTTGCATTATGAATGGCCGGTAGTCACCATAAGGGTAAATTGTAGCAAAGGCACTTACATCAGAGCATTGGCCAGGGATATTGGCCATGAGTTGAAGGTAGGCGCGCATATTATTGGATTAAAACGCATACGAATAAAAAACTACCATTTACAAGATGCTTTTTCCATAAAAAAATTTGAAAACAAAATATCATTTTTTGTAACAAATTAGGAATTATTACGTATAAGGGGGCCAAAATGTCGAATCATATAAACATTAGGAATTAATGAAATTATCGCAGTTTAAGTATAATTTACCGGAAGAATTAATTGCACTTTATCCTGCAAAGAACAGGGATGAATCAAGGCTAATGGTATTGCACAGAAATTCCGGCAAAATAGAACATCGTATTTTTAAAGATATAGTGGAATATTTCAACGAGCATGATGTGATTGTGCTGAACAACACCAAAGTATTTCCTGCTCGTTTATATGGCAGAAAAGAAAAAACAGGGGCAAAAATTGAGGTTTTTCTCCTGAGAGAATTAAATAAAGAACAGCGTCTCTGGGACGTTTTGGTAGATCCGGCCCGAAAAATCCGGATTGGTAATAAACTTTATTTTGGCAATGATGAAAGTGATGAAACCTTGGTTGCTGAAGTCATAGATAATACTACATCCAGGGGAAGAACATTGCGGTTTTTGTTTGACGGAAAATATGAAGAATTCAAGAAAACACTCTATAAACTGGGTGAAACACCGCTTCCCAAGTTTATAAAACGCGAAGTGGAGCCCGAAGATTCAGAGCGATATCAAACCCTTTTTGCCAAGCACGAAGGAGCGGTTGCAGCCCCTACAGCCGGATTGCATTTCAGCCGCGAACTGATAAAAAGGCTTGAGATTGTAGGGGTAGATTTTGCCGAAGTCACTCTTCATGTGGGCCTGGGCAATTTCAACAGTGTGGATGTGGAAGATCTGACCAAACATAAAATGGATTCGGAAAAAATATACATTTCCGAAGAAGCTACTTCAAAGATCAATCGTGCGAAAGACAACAAAAGGAATGTTTGCGCTGTTGGTACCACGGTATTGAGGACCCTGGAGTCATCTGTCTCAACTACTTTAAGAGTCAAACCGTATGAAGGATGGACCAATAAGTTCATTTTTCCACCTTATAAGGTTAAGATATCCAATATGATGATTTCCAATTTTCACCTGCCTGTGTCCATCCCGTTAATGATGGTTTCAGCATTCGGAGGCTATAAGCAAATATTTGATGCATACAATGAAGCCATTAAGGAAAAATACAGGTTTGGCACTTATGGAGATGCCATGCTGATCCTCGATGATTAATCAAACAGAAACGATGGATTCACTGGTGCCTGAAATGGAATTTTCCCGGGGCTTCTTATTCAGAGGTAACATACATATTCATTGATGCAACGATTGGTATTTCTCCGATATGGTTTTTATATCCTGTTCAATGAAGCGCCGGTAGGCTGGATTTCTAAAAACAGCAGCCGGATGGTAGGTAGCCATGATCAGTCTGCCGTAATCCTTCCACCATTGTCCCCTAAGCTCGGTTATTTTTTCGCTTGAGCCTGTAAATGACTTTAGGGCGGTGGCACCCAGCAATACCAGTATCCCGGGATCAATCAGGGCAATTTGTTTTTGCAGGTAGGGAAAACAAGTTTCTGCTTCTTTTTTTCCCGGTATACGGTTCCCGGGTGGCCTGCATTTGACAATGTTACTGATAAAAACGTTTTCTTCCCTGGATAATCCTTGGTTTTCAAGTAGTTCATCAAGCAGCTTCCCCGCTCTTCCTACAAAAGGTTTGCCCGCTTCATCTTCCTTAGCCCCAGGCGCTTCTCCGATAAAGAATATCGGAGCATCATAGGGGCCTTCTCCAAAAACGCTATGTATCCTGCCATTATGCAACGGACACTGTGTGCAGCTTAACACCTGCTCTTTGATCTCATCCAGTCGCTTTCTGTTGTTTTTCTGCATGCAATGGTTTTAATTGGGATTATTTGGAAATATGGGTGCAAATAAAAATAATAAAAAAAAGAGAGAGCCGACACAGCCCTCTCTTATTATCTCTTCTATTAACTTCCAATGAACCCCTAGTTTCAATCGACGGTCATTGTTTCAGGGAGTAGTATTTGAATCCCACCACAGTTAATTCTTTGTCTTGTTCCTGAAGGTACTCTCTCACCGTTTTTTTGCTGTCCCTTATGAACTCCTGGTTTAGAAGGGTATTCTCTTTCATATATTTTTCAACCTTCCCCTGGGCAATCCTGTCGAGAATGTGTTCGGGTTTGCCTTCAGCCTGGGCCTGCTTTTTACCGATTTCATATTCTTTATCCACAACATCCTGGGGTACCGAATCCTTATCAACGGCAACCGGGTCCATAGCTGCTACCTGCATGACTATATCTTTTGCCACCTGCTGGTCTGTATTTTCCTTGTTCAACCCCACCAGGGCAGCCAGTTTGTTATCCATGTGGATGTATGCCGTAACCTTAGGTGCTTCAATATGATCGTAATGGGACAATTGGAGTTTCTCTCCGATGATACCGGTATAGTAATTGATGTTCTCTTCAATACTTTTTCCGTCTACCTGAAGTTGTTTAAGTTCATCAAGGTTATCGGGCTGTTTCTCAACAGCAGTATCTATGATTTGAGTAGCCAGTTTGACGAAATCATCGTTTTTGCCAACAAAATCGGTCTCACAGTTCAGGGAAATAATGAAACCTTTCTTCTGATCCGGGGTGGTTTTAGCAAAGACTACACCTTCCGAAGCTTCCCGTTCTGATCGTTTCTTTGCCACAGCCTGACCTTTTTCGCGAATAATTTCTATTGCCTTTTCAAAATCGCCATCGGCTTCGGTCAGAGCCTTTTTACAATCCATCATCCCGGCTCCGGTTTGTTTTCTTAGTTTATTTACATCAGCTGCAGTAATATTGGACATTTTGTTTAATATAATTTAAGTAGTTTAACTTCTATTGATTGTTTTCTTCCGATTGATTGTTTTTTTGTTCTTCTGCTTGCCCGGTCTGTTTGCTTTCCCCCTGCGATGATTCAGCTTTACCGGTCTCGGCATTTTCGGAGCTCACTTCTGTGGAATCACCGGCTTCGGGATTCTCAGCACCGGCATTGGCTGCTTCGTTGGATTTTGGCTCTTTGGCTTCTCCTTTTTTAGCAGATTCCTTTCTTGCCTTGCTGGCTTTACGGGCTCTGGTTTTCTTTCTCTCTCCAGCCTCTTCTTTGCCTTCTTTTTTGGCGCCTTTCTTTTCCCTTGCTTCCTGCCCTTCTTTTTCCTTTTCCCGTTTTCCTTCTTCCAATCCTTCCATAATGGCTTCAGCGGTCTTGCCCACAGTATAAGCAATAGATTTTGAAGCGTCATCATTGGCCGGAATGGGGAAGTCCACCTCCTGTGGATCAGAATTGGTATCCACCATGGCGAATATAGGTATATTCAGTTTCTGGGCTTCCCGCACAGCGATGTGCTCTTTGGTAACATCCACAATAAAAATGGCCGCCGGAGGACGATCCATATTGGAGATGCTTCCGAATGTCTTTTCCAGTTTGGCTCTTTGCCGCTGAATCTGCAATCGCTCTCTTTTAGCCAATTTATCATAAGTACCATCGGAAAATCGCTTATCGATGGTGGCCATTTTCTTAATGGTGCGCTTAATTGTAGGGAAATTGGTAAGCATACCGCCCGGCCAGCGCTCGGTAACATAAGGCATACCAGTAGGCTTTACCTTTTCGGCGACGATTTCCTTCGCCTGCTTTTTGGTAGCTACAAACAATATATTTCTGCCGGATTTGGCGATTTGTTTGAGGGCATTGAGCGCTTCGTTAAGCTTTACGGTGGTCTTTTGCAGATCTATCACGTGGATCCCGTTTCTTTCCATAAAGATATACGGGGCCATCTTGGGATTCCACTTTCTTTTCAGGTGCCCGAAATGTACACCTGCTTCCAGTAATTCATCAAATGTTGCTTCAGTCATGATTTATTGTTTTAACGTTTACATTCTGTTTTAACAATTGCCGGGTAGTCCCTGTTAATGGAAGTCCCGGCAATTTAGATACTAAACGGAAATTATATGAATAATTATCGTTTACTGAACTGAGTCTTCTTACGTGCCTTGGGCCGTCCAGGCTTTTTACGTTCAACGGCACGGGCATCACGGGTTAATAAATTATAGGGCTTTAGGATGCTTCTGTATTCCTCGTTTGATTCAACCAGAGCCCGTCCTAATGCCAACTTTAAGGCTTCTGCCTGTCCTTTGACACCGCCTCCTTTAACATTCACCTTGATGTCGTAATTTCCCATACCTTCAATCACCTGTAGCGGATGCTCAACAATAGATCTGAGATGAGCCGTGGGGAAGTGTTCCTTGTAATCCTTACCGTTAACACTAATGTTTCCTTTGCCTTCCGATAAATAAACACGCGCTACGGATTCTTTTCTTCTGCCTATGGTATTGACTCTTTCCATGTTGCTTATCTAATTTCTTTTACATTGATTTTTCTTGGTTGCTGTGCTTCATGAGGATGTTCTTCACCAGGGTAAACAAATAAGTGGTTCTTTAGTTTATTGCCCAGCTTATTTTTAGGCAACATGCCCTGTACAGACTTTTCGATAATTTTCGCGGGATCTTTCTCCATGAGATCCTTTGGAGTTCTGGTACGCTTTCCCCCGGGATATCCGCTGTAATGAACATATTCTTTGTCTGTCCACTTCTTTCCGGTTAACCGAATATGTTCGGCATTAACCACAATGACTTTATCACCGCAGTCAACATGCGGGGTATAGCTGGGCTTGTGTTTGCCCCTGATGATCTTAGCCACCTGTGAGGCCAGCCTGCCCAATACTTCGTTCTTTGCATCCACCAGGATCCATTCCTTCTTTACATCCTTCTGTCTGACGGAAACAGTTTTGTAACTATTCGTATCCACTTTATTATGTTTTTAGTTCCTAATCAATTACAATTCACTAACCTTTTTAGCGGGATGCAAAAATAATATTCTTTTTAGAAAATTAACAACATTTTCAACAAATAATTTGTGTTTACAATCTTATTCGGTCCGATTGTCCGCAACCCTGTAAAATTAACCCTACCAACCTTACGTTTCCATTTATCGCAGATTTTTCCTTTTTTTGTATTACAGACAGAAACATCATGGAAAACTACTAAGTGAATACGATGAGTCATAAAGAATATATCAGGGAAGCCATCCGCCTTTCAGAAAAAAATATGGAAGAAGGGGGTGGTCCTTTTGGCGCGGTAATCGTGAAAGACAATAAGATCATTGCCAAAGCAGGCAATACGGTTACACCCGCCAATGATCCTACAGCACATGCCGAAATCAATGCAATACGCCGGGCCGCCGAATATTTGAATAACTTTGACCTGAACGGATGTATGATTTATTCCTCATGTGAGCCCTGTCCGATGTGCCTGGGGGCTATCTACTGGGCCCGCCTGGACGGGATCTATTTTGCCGCCGGTAACGCGGATGCCAGGTATGCCGGATTTGATGATTCTTTTATATACGAAGAAATACGAAAACCTTTTGAGCGGAGAAGCATTCAAACTATCCAAATGCTTAGGGATGAAGCATTTGAGGTTCTGGAGAAATGGAAACAGAAAGAAGATAAAATCCAATATTAAAGCAAACCGGATTGATGCCACTAAAGAGACTGGGAAGAAATTTTTATACTCAGGATGCATTGGATATAGCAGGCGAAATACTGGGAAAACCGCTTATTGTCAGGCAAGGGGATGATCAATATCGCCATGCCATCACAGAGATAGAGATATACAGGGGCACGGAGGATAAAGGCTGCCATGTAAGCAGAGGCCGGACCAAAAGAAATGAGATCATGTTTGATCGGGGTGGATTGCTTTATGTATACCTGATCTACGGGATGCACTGGATGCTCAATATAGTGACCGGTAATACCGAAGAACCCCAGGCGCTTTTGATCAGGGGACTGGAGCATATCAACGGGCCGGGCCGCCTGACCAAAGCCCTGGGCATCGACCGCAGCTTTCACGGTGAAGACCTGGTAACTTCACCCAGGATATGGATAGAAGATATTTCCGTCAACAACCGCGAGATCATCCGAAAACCCCGGGTAGGTATCGATTACGCCGGAGATTACTGGAAAAACATGCCCTGGCGTTATGTGCTGCAAAACCGTAAACCAGGTTGAATCCCGCTCCTATTGGTCTTAGGCTGGTATGCCTGGTTAACCTCATACAGTCAACCGGAACCAATATCAGTCCTAAACCGGAATTACTTATTCTTCCTTCGGTGCTCCAGTTTGGTAAGAAACACATCCGTATTCAGCAGCAAGTAAATCCCAAATCCGTAATCCAGTTGACGGCTTCGGGGGCTCCAGTAGGTATCGAAATTGACGATGAAATGCAGATCTCTATATTTCCGGGTGTATCTCAACTTTCCGGTAAGAAACTCCCGTTCCCTATCAAGCAGACGTTCTTTTCTGATAGAATAGGTTTGATACATGGGATTGCCTGCAAATGAAAGAAACCGTCTTGCCTTCCACCAGGAAAACTGAAGCTGGAGATTTTGCATATCAAGGGAAAAGGTTGATAGCCAACCATGGCCCTTTTCAATCTCCCGGTTGCTTACCGGCGAAAGATCCCTGTACCCCACATACAGGTTTTTCCACCCAACAGCAGTCAGGTAGCGGGAATGCAGATCAAGCTGAAAATCGGGACCCGCTGCAAAGTTGGAATATGTGGTAACAGGTTTTCCTGAATTGTCGATTTGCCCTCCCTTGTGCTGTATAAGAACCTGCAACGGAAGATCAACAGTGAAATCCTTCTGTTTCCCATAAAGCGGCAATCCGGAGGAAATACCTGTGTCAAATATCTCGCGGGCATCATCGCCCGGTGTGATGAAATTTTTCCAGTTCACCCATATATCAGCTTGAATAAATGACTTATCAAGCAAAAACTGAAAACCGTTCTCAATATGCTCATCCAGAAATCTTTCATAATGATACAACGGGTCAATGAGGTTGTGATGATGGGTGCTCCTTATTGAGCCCATTCGCAGATCAACTCCCTCAGATAGTTGATGCTCCAAATAAAACACCGGCTTTATCTTATTAAAACCATGTTCGCCCGAGTATTTCAAAAAATGCACCCCACCTGCAAGGCGGGTATTGCCCGAAAGGTTCCAGAAAAGGGTGGGAGTAAGAAAATAGCCGATTTTAGAATAACCGGCCACATAATCATTGGAATATTCATTATTTTTAAAAAAATTTGTGTTGTCGATGGAAAGAAAGACGGAGTGGGTATCCCGGGGTTGGAGGGGATCAGGATTATAATCCGCGGGCAGGTTCTGTGCGACGTTCCTTAATGGCATAACGGAGATAATCAGAAGCAATATGATCAAGCGCATAAATTCATTCATTTGAGTTTTTAAAGATAAAAATTTATTGTTTATTTAGCCTGCCCTTAAAACAAAACTCCGAAGATAAAAAAGTTTGAAAACCAACAAGAAATGAAATCCTATAAATTTTACAATCAACTGCTTGGATGGATCAGCTTTGCCATTGCCGCCGTGGTATATCTTTCCACCATTGAGCCGACAGCCAGCTTTTGGGACTGCGGTGAGTTTATCACATCAGCATGGAAGCTTGAAGTGGGCCATCCTCCCGGAGCACCCTTTTTTATGCTTCTCGGCCGGTTCTTTACCCTTTTCGGAGGAAAAGCCGAAAATGCAGCCGTAATGATGAACAGTTTATCCGCTCTGGCCAGTGCCTTTACGATCATGTTTCTGTTCTGGACCATTACCCACCTGGCATCAAAAATCCTGATAAAAGACGAAAAAAGTTATACCTTTTCAAACACCATCGCCATCCTGGGAAGCGGCTTTCTGGGGGCTATGGTTTTCACCTTTACTGACACTTTCTGGTTTTCGGCCGTGGAAGCAGAGGTTTATGCCACCTCTTCCCTTTTCACGGCGATTGTATTTTGGGCCATACTCAAATGGGAGAATGAAGCCCATAAACCCCATTCCAACCGTTGGATCATCCTGATAGCTTACCTGATGGGCCTGTCCATTGGCGTTCACCTGTTGAACCTTCTTGCCATTCCGGCTATTGTACTGGTTTATTATTTTAAAAAATATAAACCCACCATACGGGGAACATTGGGTTTATTGCTGATTTCATTTGTCATACTGAGTGCAATGGTATATGTACTGGTACCCGGAATAGTAAAGGTAGCTACCGTGTTTGAATTGTTGTTTGTAAACGGTTTTGGCCTGCCTTTCAATTCAGGCGTGATATTTTATATCGTATTGATTATCGGATTGATCACCTTCGGCCTTTATTACACCCATAAATACAGAAAATACGTTCTCAATACTATTCTTCTCGGGCTTACCGTTATACTGATCGGGTATTCTTCCTATGCTACCGTCATGATTCGCTCTATTGCCGACCCTCCAATGGATCAGAACGATCCGGAGAACATATTCAACCTGCTGAGCTACTTGAACAGGGAGCAATATGGCGACCGGCCCCTGTTTTACGGGCACTATTACAATGCTCCCGTTGAGGAGCGAAAACAGGGAGCCCCGGTATATGATCAGGTTAACGGGAAGTATGAAGTAGTGGATTATAAAACCAAAATGGTATACGATTCCCGGTTCACCGGGTTTTTCCCCAGGATGTACAGCACACAGTCGCAACATGTGAACGATTACCACTCGTGGGTAGATATAAGCGGAAAGAGGGTTACGGTAAGAAATTCTCAAGGTGAACAGGAACAGAGAACAGTGCCCAGCGTTGGTGACAACCTGGAGTTTTTCTTCAAATACCAGGTGGGCCATATGTATCTGAGGTATTTCATGTGGAATTTTTCCGGCAGACAAAACGACATTCAGGGGCACGGCGATGTGAAGCGGGGGAACTGGATCTCCGGAATTCCCTTTATTGACAATTCAAGGCTGGGACCACAGGATCAATTGCCCGATTATTTAAAGAACAATCCCGCCAACAACAAGTATTATATGCTGCCTTTTATTCTTGGCGTGATCGGCCTTTGGTATCAGGGCAAGAGAAACAGCAAGGGCTTTGGAGTGGTATTGATCTTGTTCCTGTTTACAGGCATCGCCATTGTGTATTACCTGAATCAGTATCCCCATCAACCGCGCGAACGGGATTACGCCTTTGCTGGCTCTTTCTATGCCTACGCCATCTGGATCGGGCTTAGCGTGCTGGCAGTTTGGGATTACCTTAGACAACACATCCCCGTACGTGCAAGCGCCATAATCAGCTCGCTGATCCTTCTGCCTGTTCCCTTGTTAATGGCTTCGGAAAACTGGGATGATCACGACCGTTCCGGGAGATATACCACCCGCGATTTTGCTTACAATTATCTGAACTCATGCCGTAAAAATGGGATATTATTTACCAATGGAGACAACGATACTTTCCCTTTATGGTATGCACAGGAAGTCGAGGGCATTCGAACAGATGTGCGCGTGGCCAACCTGAGCTACCTCCGGGCTGGCTGGTACCTGGAACAGATGACCCGTAAAGCATATGAATCGGATCCGCTGCCCTTCACCCATACCAGTGACCAGCTTGGGAAAGGCTCCCGGGACGTTTTGCCCATTTACAACAGAATAGAAGACAGGGTTTCAATTAAAAAAGTGATCGATTTTGTCGCCAATGAAAATGAGCGGACCAAAGTTCAGTCTCCCTTTAACA
>JAGXLC010000065.1:12862-18151 GCA_018334875.1 Bacteroidales bacterium
ATGGACCTTTGTATGGAAAAAATATCAGACGATAATGTGCCCTACGGCTTCTTTACTAATTCTTTCATCCGGAATTATTACAGGATAGGAGAAAAAGAGGAAGCCCGTAAACACCTGGGAATTTTACGAGAAAACCTGAACCAGAAGATGAACTACTATGTAAACCTGGGAGAATTGTCGGGACAGTTCCCCGATGATATCAGGCGTACCATGACATCCCTGAAAAGGCTGTCGGATATTACCGAATCGCAAGGAGATAAAGAGCTAAGCAAGGATATTCTGAATGACTTTGATCGGTATATGAAATTTTTACAGCAGAATCAGCAACTGTTAAACCGGCAACGTTGAATTATTACAGACTGGCAGCAAAGGGTATCCGGCAGGTAACCTGGTATTATGATACAAAGGAGAAAAATATCTATCTGACCTTCGATGATGGGCCAACCTCAAAAATTACCCCGTGGATACTGCATCTGCTGGAACAGTATAATGCCCGCGCCACATTTTTTTGTCTGGGGCGCCAGGTAGAACAGTTCCCTTTACAGTATGAAAAGATCCTTAAAAGAGGCCATGCTGCAGGCAATCATACATACAGCCATTTAAAAGGAATTTTTACCAGGAACAGGCAGTATTTTGAAGATGTAAACCATGCAGCCCGCCTGATTGATTCCCACTTGTTCAGGTTTCCACATGGTTCTTTTCGGATATCCCAGATCAAACATCTGAGCAAGAGTTACCAAATTATTATGTGGGATGTATTGAGCGGGGATTATAATCGCCGCTGTTCATCCCGTTCCATACTACAACATCTTTTAAATTCAGTTGGACCGGGTTCTATCGTGGTGTTTCATGATTCCGAAAAGGCGGAAGCAAATATAAAAAAAGTCTTACCGCAGTTTTTGAAGCATTTTCAGGAAGAAGGCTATATTTTCCCGCTGATACCTGATTCAAGGCGTGATTAAGTTTATATCGTAAACTTCTTCTCAGCCTGAACAGATAAAACAAATAAACAGATTTTTCTGCTTAAAGTATCCAAATTTTTCTTATATTGTAAACCTAAATCTTTTTCAATAATTTGGAAACATATTTTTTGGTTACAATCTCCCTTATAAGCTTTTGTTAATGGCAAAATACAATTACGAACACATCGATATGCTTTTGGCGGCTGGAATGATTGCCCAAATTTTCAGGAAATATGTTGACGATCTTTCCTACATCCGTACCGACTGGACCCGCAAATATGCAGATTCCCTCAACGAACGCATTGACAAGGCCATGAAAAACCATCTGGGGGTTACCTACCCTGCCGACCTGCGTGCAGCTAACGAACGAATTATAGAGATCAGGCCTACAACCAGGAGAGACCTGGCCTTTATTATGAGAGAGATTAAGGACAATTTCAGTATGGAAGAAGCAGATGCAATTTTGCATTATCTTGGATTCGACCTGTATATCGACGATGTGATAAGTCATGATCAGGAAAGCCTTATAAATTTGCTGTTTTCCTTTAAATCCGGAATGACCCGCGGACTTAGAAGGCTGATAACCGGCCAGGGTACCAATCCGCCACTTATAGACAGAATCATGGAGCATGCCGGAATTTTCCAGCAGGCAAACCAGATTCAGAGGCAACTCAAAAAAGAGTGGCATCAACCTCCCAAATCTGCCCACCAGGAATTACAGACCATTTTTAAAGAAGTAATGTTGATCTGTAAGATCGGTGCAATCTTTTACCAGGAAGAGCCCGACAAAAGAGACTTCTTTGTTTTCGCAAAAGTTGTTCACAGCATCAATGCCGGCAGTTCGTCACAGGAAGGAGAACGCTCAAAGGACGAATAAGTATTTACTGCTACCTAATTTGGACAAGCCAAAACGGAAACACATTCAATTCCTTGAAAGCATCCTGTTTGGTTTTGGCTTGTCCAAATTAGACGCTTATTATGCCACCTTTTAAAAAATAATCACTAAAAATAAATGCATCTTATGAAGTACCTAAAACAAATCACCATTCTTTCAATCCTGATGTGGTTAGCCATTACGGCTGATGCCCAGGATAAAAAAGCCCTCACATTTGACGATATTCTGAAATGGAACCGGATAACCGAAAAAACGATTTCAAATGACGGCAGTCTGGTTGCCTATAAACTGGAGCCCTGGAAAGGAGACCCTGTTCTTAAACTGATTGAAAATGACGGTTCACCGGTATTTACACAAACGGGTGGCTCGGATATCCGGATAACTGAAGATTCCCGGTTTCTTCTTTCCAGGATCAAGCCGCTGGAAGATACGATACGACAGTTGAAACTACAAAATATAAATGAAGAAGACATGCCGGAGGATCAGTTGCTTATCCTGAATATACAATCCGGTGAAAAAGAAACCATTGATAATCTGAAATCTTTTAAAATTCCTGAAAAATGGAGTGGTTGGGCTGCCTATCAAACCAAGCCGGAAGAAGAAAAGGATACTACTGTGGAAAATAAACACGGGAAGGAAGCATCATCCGAAAACGGGTACCCGCTGCATATTAAAAAACTACCGGGAGAAACTGTTCAGTTTCCCTGCGTTACAGATTATCTTTTTGCTGAGGAGAAAGAAGTTATCGCATTTGTTTCCACGGGTAATGAAGACTTTAAAGCCGGCGTATATCAATATGACCTCGCCGAAAAGAATTTGACACCTGTAATGCAGGGGGATACAAAACACAAGCAGTTAAACATCAGCGAAGATGGTTCTCTTATTGCTTTTTTATCAGACAGCACAACCACAAAAGAAGAAAAGGATTTTGCACTGTATCTATGGGACGGACAAGGCAATGCAGGTGAACTCGTAAACAACAATAACGCGGCTTTGCCAGAGGACTGGAAAATAAGTGAGCACGGAGCGCTCCGCTTTTCTCAATCCAAAGAACGCTTATTCTTCGGCACAGCGCCCGAGCTACCGGAAAAAGACACCACTAAGCCGGAAGATGAAATACCCGTAGTGGATGTATGGCACTGGGATGAACCTGTCCTGCATAGTCGACAACTCAATAACAGGGAAGAAAACCTAAAAAAAAGCTATGTGGCAGTATATCACCTTGATCAGGACAAAATGGTGCAACTGGAAAATGAAGACTTTACAGGCATAAAATTAATTGACGATGGCGATGCTGAGAAAGCACTGGCATGGTCATACTTACCATATGCTGTAAGAAGAATGTGGGAGGGCTATCCTTATCACAACGATTTTTACCTGGTGGACATGCAAACCGGAAAAGCTGAAATGTTCAAAAAAGATTGCCGCGCAACGCCAGATGTATCACCCAATGGAGAATACGTTTACTGGTACAATGCATTGGATACCACCTGGGTTACGTACAACATTGCTTCCGGCGAAGAATTCACCGTCACAGAGCCGGAAAATATACAGGTTGCCAATGAACTCAATGACCGCCCCCACCCACCACGGCCTTACGGAACACCGGACTGGCTGGAAGACGACAAAGCCCTGCTGGTATATGACCGTTTCGACATCTGGAAAGTGGACCCTGAGAACAGGGAAGAACCGGTAAACCTGACAGAAAATGGAAGAAAAACAAAAACGAAATACCGCCTGATAGATTACAGGACGGAAGACGAAAAGAAAAAAGGTCTGGAGGAGTCAGAGACCTATCACCTGCATGGACATAATATAGAAACCCGGGGAGAAGGATATTATGAGCTGAAACTAAAAAGTCCGGGTGAACCGAAACAACTGCTTGGCGGAAAATATAGCCTTAACAATCCTGTTAAGGCCAAAGATAAAGATGTTTATGTATATACACAGGAAACATTCCAGCAGTTTCCCGATCTGCAGATTACCAAAAATTTCAGGAAATCTGCACGGATAAGCAATGCCAATCCGCAGCAGGAAGAATTTAAATGGGGAACCATCGAACTGTACAACTGGATATCCGCAGACGGAAGAAAGCTGGAAGGATTACTGGTGAAACCTGAGGATTTTGATCCCGACAAAAAATATCCCCTGATTGTCAACTTTTACGAGAAAAGCTCACAAGGGCTTTACAATCATCGCACACCGGAAGTGCATCGTTCAACAATCGATTATCACTACTACACCAGCAATGATTATATCATTTTCAATCCGGACGTTTATTACGGAACCGGGTATCCGGGTGAGGATGCCTTTAACTGCGTGATGACAGGCATTACACAACTCATATCTAAAGGCTTCATCGATGAAGATCATATTGCTGCACAAGGCCATAGCTGGGGCGGATACCAGGTAGCCTATCTGGCTACCCGCACCGATATGTTTGCTGCAATAGAATCCGGTGCACCGGTGGTGAACATGTTCAGCGCTTACGGAGGAATCAGGGAAAATTCAGGACTTAACCGATCTTTCCAATATGAGCAGACACAGAGCCGGATTGGCAAATCCATCTGGGAAGCGCCCCATAGATACCTGGAAAATTCACCCCTGTTTTGGGCGGATAAAATCAGTACCCCTATGCTAATCATGCACAACGAAGATGATGGGGCTGTACCCTTCAGCCAGGGAGTTGAATTGTTTATTGCGATGCGCAGATTGCGTAAGCCTGCATGGTTGCTCAATTACAACGAAGCCGACCACTGGCCAACGAAAATCCGTGATAAATATGACTTCCAGATTCGCATGTCACAGTTCTTCGAGCATTACCTGAAAGAAAAGCCCATGCCTGAATGGATGAAAGAAGGCATACCGGCAGTTGAAAAAGGCCGGAATATGGGATACTAGCTTATTGAAAATAAAAAGGACTAATTATAGGCTGCCCATAAAGTCCTCCGTGTTCCTCCGTGATTTTCTTTTGAAATGTTCCCGGAAATGATTATTTTAGTAACTCTGTTGAACAAACAAAAACTATAAACAATGATCCACAAAAACTTTTATTCCGCTTTGCTTTTGGTTATGGTGATAAGTCTTTTCACTTCATGCCAGAACGATCAAACCAACAAATCCTGTGAACAGCCATTTGTTCATCACGTATTTTTCTGGCTTAACAATCCTGATGATCCGGATGACAGAGCCGAATTCGAAAAAGGCATCGAAGAATTGCTGGAAGTACCCCAGATCAAGTCGTATCATGTTGGTGAACCTGCCGCTACAGCCCACAGGGATGTGGTAGATGGTTCCTATACCTATTCTTATATGGTGTTTTTTGAGGATAAGGAAAGCCATGACATCTACCAGGAACATCCCATTCATCAGGAATTCATTGATGAATACCAGCACCTCTGGAAGAAAGTGCAAGTATATGATGCTGTAATG
>JAGXLC010000066.1 GCA_018334875.1 Bacteroidales bacterium
TTTGGTTTCTATTGATTCCACGGCTGCCCCGATGATTCCCGCATGGTTTTGCAATTCGGCCGGTACAATTTTGGTTTTGACCTTTTTAAGATATTGGGCGTATTTATCGAATTTTTTGCTTGCTCCTCCGCCAATGATAATCAGTTCCGGATAGAAAAGGGCTTCCAGATGGTGCAGGTATTTCCCGAAACGTTTGGCCCATTTTTTCCATGAGAGGTTTTCCTGTTTTCTTATGGCATCGGAGGCCCAGTGTTCCGCGACCTTTTTTTTCTTTTTCAGGTAAACATGGCCCAGTTCAGTATTTGGGAGCAACACCCCATTGGTGAACAGAGCAGTGCCCAGGCCAACCCCTACGGTTACAATCAGACCCACACCATGAATGTTTTTTCCGTGGCCGAACCTCATTTCTGCCAGTCCTGCAGCATCAGCATCATTAAGCACTTCTACCCGGCAGTTGGTGGCTTCTGATAAAAGTTTCGATGCATTTGTACCAATCCACCCATCATCAATATTGGATGCATTCTGTACAATACCGTCCAGGATGGCAGCGGGAAAAGCTACTCCTACATTGCCCTGATAATTGAAATGATCAACAATTTCCCTGATGGTTGATGCAACAGCATCCGGGGTTGCCGGATCCGGTGTGGGTATCCGGTGACGCTCCGATTGGACCTCTCCATTCCGTGTATCTACAAGGGCTCCTTTGATACCGGAACCTCCAAAGTCAATGCCTAAGCAAATGTTCTCGTCCATATGAGTTTCGTTTTAAGTTGTTTTTTTGACAATATCCAGATGAAAAAAAACGATGTAATTTTTCCTTTCGTTTATGATTGGAAATTTATAAAATATCTTAAAGAATCCAGTAACTTATACAAAAATTAATTCCAGCCCGCTTTCTTGATTTCTGTTATTTAAACTTTTACCTGCTCAATTCATGTTAAATGAGTTGCTTTACATAATTCCCAATGGCCAGACAAGCAGTTAATCCGGGTGATTCAATTCCCAGTAGATTTATGAATCCGGGAAAGCCTTTGTCCGCTTCATTATGAATGATAAAATCCCGTATGGGATCACCCGGTTTTTGCAGTTTGGGTCTGATGCCTGCCTGATCGGGGTGAAGGTCATCCTTTTCCAGAAACGGCAGAAAACGTTTGGCCGATTCATAAAACCGGGTTTTGCGCGACTTGTCCACAGAATAATCCAGTGTGTCATCGCCCAGGTATATCGCATTGGGGCCAAGCTTGAGACCACGGTTCAAATCAACTGTGGCATGAATACCCAGTCCTGTGGTATTCGTCTCAGGAACCGGATATATCAACCTGCTGACCAGTTTGCCCTTTCCGTTTCCTACTCCCCAGTATTCTCCTTTCCAGAAATGGTATTGGTAGGAAGGATCGTCCGCTCCCATCAGTCTGGAGATGTCATAGGCTCCCAATCCTGCTGAGTTTATCACATTGCCCGTAGAAAAGGTAAAATCACCTTCAGCATCTTTTACGGTTACTTCATATCCCCCCTTGATCTTTCTTAGTGCGGTTACTTCATTGTTATAGGCCATCTCCACCCCGTTTCTTCCCGCTTCTTTTTCAAGCTCCTTCATTAAACCATGTGAATCTACAATTCCGGATTCGGGGAAATGCAGGGCTGACAATGTTTTTATATTGGGTTCCAGTGTTTCAGCTTCTTCTCGTGTGATGTGCTTTCCGGAAGTCACTCCATTGTTTTCCGCACGTACCAGTATGGAAGACAACTGCTTCTCTTCTTCCCGGTTGGTAGCCACGATGAGTTTTCCGCACTTGCTGTACGGGACTTCATTCTGCTTACAGTAATCATACAATAGCTGTCTCCCTTCCATGCAAAGCCGGGCTTTCAATGATCCTTCAGGATAGTAAATCCCCGAATGAATTACTTCGGAATTCCGGCTTGAAGTCTCCTTTCCGAATCCCTTGTTCCTTTCAACGAGTACAATTCCTTCATATTCATATGAAAGCCTTGCTGCAATGGCCAGACCTACTACTCCTGCTCCTATAATGGTGATTTCTGTATCCAAAATGACAAAATGGTTTGAATTATTTAATTGTTTACGCCGGCACAATTTATAAAATCAATGCAAAACAGATGTCTTTTTTTGATTTTTATTTTCGTTAGCAGTTCCTTTTTTGTGGGTATTTCAGGATTTTTATGATCCATTTGGTTTAGATGAGAAAATTTTTATTTTTGATTTTTAAAAGAATCATTTATTTTTGGAACTTAATTTTTGGATGAATCACCTACAGCAGCGATTTCACACCTAATTATATTAAAAAAGGATTGTAGTATGGGAAAAGAAGAAATTAAAGAAAGAGTCAAAAAGGTAATTGCAAAAGTGCTCAACACTGATGTTTCTGAAATATCAGATGATGCCAATTTTATTTTCGATCTTGGAGCTGATTCTATTCAGAGTGTTCAATTGATAGCTGGTTTTGAAGAAGAATTCGATATCGACTTGGATGAAGACAAAGCTAAGGAAGTACAGTCGGTTTCAGGGGCTATTGATTTTATTGCAGGTTATCTGGAATAATATTTAAACTGAAAACTTTAAAGTATGGGTAGAAGATTCGACATTCACCAGAAGAACCTGAAAAACTTTTTTGATCCCGGATCAATAGCTTTAGTAGGGACTAACAGGCAAAGAGGGACTGTTCCCGGTGATGTATTCATTAACCTTCTTCAGGCAGAGTTTAACGGTTTGCTTTTTCCGGTTAGTCCCAGAGATAAGTACATTTCGGGAGTTAAAACCTATAAATACGTCACCGATATTGAAGACCCTGTTGATCTGGCTGTAATTGTTTTCCCCAGTTCAGTAGTTCATTTGGCTTTGGAGCAATGCGGTGAAAAGGGCATCAAATCGGTGATTATTATTTCTGCTGGTTTCCGTGAAGTAGGGGGCGTAGGTATAGAACGGGAGAAGAAACTTATGGAGATCGCAGAGAAATACGATATGTCCATAATAGGCCCGAATTGTCTGGGTATTATCAACACCGACAATTTTGTGCGGCTTAATGCTTCGTTTGCTAGGAAACTTCCGCATGAAGGGAATATAGCATTTATTTCCCAGAGCGGGGCTTTATGTACCGGTGTTCTGGATTATGCCAGGGCACATCAGATAGGGTTCTCCAAATTTATCAGTTTCGGTAATAAACCTGACATTAACGAGATTGATCTTTTATATTATTTAGCCAGGGATGAGAAAACCAAGGTTATATTGATCTATCTGGAAGAGATCTCCGATGGTCCCGGTTTGATGCAGGCTGCAGAGTATGTGATTGGAAAAACCAACAAGCCTGTATTGCTTCTAAAGAGTGGCAGAACTTCAGAAGGTGCTTCGGCGGCAGCTTCCCATACAGGATCTCTTGCCGGTAGCGACCAGGTCTGTGATGCAGCATCCGAGCAATCCGGTATCATCCGGTGCGACAACATTGAAGATATGTTTAACATTGCCATTGCTTTTGCCTATCAGCCCGTATCCAAGTCGAATAAGGTGGCGGTCATTACCAATGCCGGCGGCCCTGGGGTTTTGGTGACAGATGCTGTTATTAGTGAAGGTCTCAAGTTGGCAAAATTCAGCGAGAATACTACCCTTACGCTTCAAAAAAGCTTGCCCGCCACGGCCAATATAAACAATCCGGTTGATGTTATTGGAGATGCGCATGCCGACCGTTACAATATTGCTATGACGGCCGTCTGCAAGGACCCGGATGTCGGAGGAGTCTTTGTTATTCTTACCCCGCAGTCCATGACCGATATCATAGAAATAGCCCAGGAAGTGATCAATGTTTCGAATCAGTACAACAAGCCGATCTATGCTTCCTTTATGGGTGAGGCCGATGTTGGGGAAGGGATACAGCTGTTACAGCGCAACAGAATACCCCACTATTTTCTCCCAGAGTCAATGGCCAAAGCATTTGCCAGTACATACTATTTCAATGAACTGATTAAACAGGCAAAGGCCAAACCCAGGGTATTCAATGATGTAGACAAAAAGAAGGCTCATCAACTGTTGGATGATGCGGTGAATTCGGGTAGAAAGCACCTGCCTGAGTATGATGCTGTCAAAGTGCTGGAGACTTACAAACTTCCGTTTCTCTCAAACGGTCTGGCAACATCAAAGGAAGAGGCAGTGCAAATTGCTGAGGATATAGGATATCCGGTCGTAATGAAAGTGATGTCGGAGGACATTGTTCATAAATTTGATGTTAAGGGAGTGGTGCTCAACATATCTTCCAAGAATGAAGCTGAAGAAGCCTATGTTTCCATCACTGACAATGCGGCTAAATATGCCCCCGAGGCCCATGTGGAAGGCGTCTTCGTGACCCGCCAGTTGCCAAAAGGAGAAGAGGTTATTCTGGGTACTAAACAAGATCCGGTATTTGGGCCGGTAATCATGTTTGGTTTAGGAGGGATATACGTGGAAGTTTATGGTGATGTGAGCTTCAAAGTAGCACCTGTGGATGAAAAGGCAGCGATGGGGATGATAGAGCAGATAAAAGCCTATCCATTGCTTACCGGATTTAGAGGAAGGGATTCATACGATATACAGGCTATAAAGGAAACCATCATGCGACTGAGTCAGCTTGCCTTAGATTGCCCTCAGATAAAAGAATTGGATATTAATCCGCTGATTGTCCTTGAAGAAGATGAAGGTGCTTTTATTGCCGATGCCAAGATTATGCTGTAATAGAGGAGATTTTTTATTGTTATTAGATAAATTGATTTTTGAACTTAAAAAAACTTTTTGAGCCATGAGAATTTTAATTCATGAAAATTACCAGTCCTTAAGTAAGTGGGTTGCATATTATATAGCAAAAAAGATAAAAGAGTTCGACCCAACACCCGATAAACCTTTTGTCCTGGGACTTCCAACCGGATCCTCACCTGTGGGCACCTATCAGAACCTGATCGAACTCTATAAGGAAGGGAAAATCTCATTTAAAAATGTGATTACATTCAATATGGATGAATATGTGGGTATTCCTGAAGATCACGAGGCGAGCTACCACTATTTTATGTATCACAATTTATTCAATCACATTGATATTCCAAAGGAAAATATCAATATTCTGGATGGAAACGCTAAAGATCTGGATGCTGAATGCAAACGTTTTGAGGAAAAGATTAAGAGCTACGGAGGAATACATTTTTTCTTAGGAGGTATAGGGGCTGACGGACATATTGCTTTTAATGAGCCCGGTTCTTCACTTTCTTCAAGAACCCGGGTTAAAACGTTAACTTATGATACCATTCAGGCCAATGCCAGGTTTTTTAGTAATGATATCAGTAAAGTTCCCCGCACAGCTTTGACTGTTGGTGTTGCCACCATTATGGATGCCGAGGAAGTCCTGATCATTGTCAATGGACTCCATAAGGCCCGGGCCCTGAAGATGGGTATAGAAGAGGGAGTAAATCATATGTGGACTGTTTCTATGCTCCAGCTTCACCGACATGGAATTATTGCATGCGATGAAGAATCAACTGAAGAGATAAAAGTAGGGACTCTAAAATACTTTAAGGACATAGAAAATGAATCATTGAACAAGTTGCCCGAATTATAGGATGATTTTTAGAAGTCTCTTCCTTCGTTGAACAGAAGCTTTTTATTTCTCTGATTCACTTAAAGATTATGAACTTGCTATGAATTACAGGAACCTAAAAGAGTCGGAAATATCTCAATTGGAGAAGAACGATTGTTTCTCCGAGGATTGGTCGCAGATAAAAGTGAAACCGGAATTTAATCTTCGCCGGCTTCATAGCGTATATTTCGCAGGAGAAGTTAAGCTTGGCGCGTTCTCCGGGAAAGTTGAAGTGGAAGAAGGAATCAAAAAACCTTCGGGGATTTATCATTCTTATATTGAAGATTGTTCGATAGGAGATGATGTTTACATTTCCAATGTCAGGAATTTAATCGGCTACTATGTGGATGAGGATGTAGCGGTTGAAAATGTTGGATCGCTGGTGGTAACCAGTGAAAGCACCTTTGGGAACGGTGTTGAACTGGAAGTATTAAATGAAGGAGGGGGGAGGGAGTTGCCAATATGTGACAAGATGACGGCCCAGATCGCATATCTTATGGTGAATTACCGGCACGATCAGCAATTAGCGGAAAATCTCGGAAAACTTATACATGATTATGCAGAGACAAAAAGATCCCATAAGGGTACCATTGGGGCAGGAGCCAGAATTATTGGCACAAAGACAATAAGAAACGTCAATATTGGAAGTAATGCTGTCATCTATGGAGCAAACTTCCTTGAAGAGGGTACTGTAAGCAGTTGTAAAGAGGATCCGGTAACAATAGGCGAGGGAGTTATAGCAAAAGGATTTATCGTGAATTCAGGTTCAACAGTTGATGGGGGAGCCATTCTTGATCATACATTTATCGGGCAGAGCGTGCAGACAGGAAAACAGTTTTCTGCGGAGCATTCCGTTCTTTTTGCCAATAGCGAAGCCTTCCACAGTGAGGCAGTGAGTATATTCGGAGGACCGTACACCGTAACCCATCACAAATCCACTTTGCTCATTGCCGGCGCCTACTCGTTTTACAATGCCGGCAGCGGCTCCAATAAAAGCAACCACCTCTATAAAATGGGGCCGGTCCATCAGGGAAGACTGGAGAGGGGTTCAAAAACCGGATCGTTTTCCTATATGTTATGGCCTACCCATGTTGGTCCGTATTCTATGGTCCTCGGAAAACACAAAGGCAGTTTTGATACCTCCCAATTTCCGTTTTCGTATATCGATGCCAAAAGTGACAGAAGTGAGCTGATTCCGGCGCTTAACCTGTTTACGGTAGGTACCCTGCGTGACATACGGAAGTGGCCGAAGCGGGATAAGCGCAGAGATCCGAATAAGCTGGATTTGATTCATTTCGATCTGTTTAGCCCTTTTGTCGTACAAAAAATGGTGAATGCCGGCAAAATATTAAAACAATTGAAAGACAAAGCTTCTAAGGAGCAGAGGTATGTTTCGTATAAGGGGGTCCACATTCCGCGTTTGATCCTTCGCACCGCCCAAAAATATTATGAGATAGGTATCAGGGTTTACCTGGGCCATGAGTTGGCAAAACAGATTGATCAGTCTAAAGCCGGTACCTTTGATGAGCTGAAACAGGAGCTGATTCCCCGGGATGGAAACGGAAAAGGCAAATGGGTGGATGTTTCAGGTATGTTTGCTTCCCAACAGGATATTAACCGGCTTTGTGAAGAGGTTAAGGCCGGAAAGGTAATTTCTGTGGATGCTCTTACCGGTGAGCTGGAAGAAATATACAACAACTATCCGGCTTCTTCCTGGGAATGGTGTTCCCATCTTATTGGCGAACGGCTTGGAATCCATTTTAAAGATATTACAAAGGAGCAACTCGTGGAGATACTAAGGGACTGGAAAGAAAATGCGGAGAAGATGAACAACATGATTCTGAAAGATGCGCAACAAGAGTTTGGCTCCAATAGTAAGATTGGATTTGGAGTCGACGGCGATGAAACGACCAGGGATAAAGATTTTGCATCGGTGCGGGGAGCTTTTGAGGAAAACTCATTTGTGCAGGAGCTTAATGTTGAAAGTGAAGAGATTGGTAAAAGAGCAGATGGTTTAATTGAAAAACTGGAGTCGATGTAAACATTTCGTGTTTTGCTGACATATTTTGACTCATTTCAAATTGTTCCCGGTAATGATAAAGGCCGGGAATTTTTTATAATTTGCAGTCTTTGAATTTATTTGGCTTTACAAGCGTAAATATTTTACCGTAGGACATTAGCAAATTTTTTTATGGAGAGAAATACGGAATCAACAGGCAAGGAAAATGCGGGAGGAAATGGAATGAGTCCTGAAAAAACGGCATCCTATTGCAGGCATTATGCCATGTGCAAGATCGATTTTCTTAATACGGGCATTTGTGCTTCCGGGTCTGAGAAGCATTTTGTCAGCTATTATCCACAGGGAAGGATGGATCTCTATGCTGCCCTTACTGAGGGACGCATCCCGCTTACGGAAAAAGCAGTAGAAATTGCGGAAGACTGCGACCTTTGCGGGATATGCGACCGGCAGTGTCATTTCATTACCGGAATGCGTCCGGTAGAAGTAGCCCGTTCCCTTAAAAGCTATGTAGAGGAAAACAAAAACCAGGTTACTTCAGTTGACATACATGATCCGGTTTATGATGAGCTTGCCTGTATCACGGGTGAAGCATGGTGCAGCAAGGACCCGGCCATTTGCATATCATATGCCAATGATCCTTCGCCGGCCACTGAGGAAACCATTCCCGGTTATGTGATTTTGCCCGGTAGTGTGGAGGATGTATCAGCCATTATGAAGGTCTGCAAAAAGCATGGACTGGATTTCGCAGTACGTGGCAATGGCTCCAGTGTGATGGGCTTTGTGATGAGCCACGATCTTGTGATTGATATGGCCCGGATGAAACAGATAGAGTTAGATGAGGAAAAGGGATTGATAAAAGCCGGTGCAGGGGTAGCTGCCTATGAGCTTCAGCAGGCGGCTACAGAAAAAGGTTACCGGGTTCAGACCGCTGAGCCCGCTGCACTGATTGTTGCCAACCTGATGTGTTCGGGCATCTTTTCCACTTATTCCCATGCTTATGGTATGGGAGCGCAGAACGTGATTGATGCTCAATTTGTAGACCCGGAAGGCAATGTATTCAGATTGTCTGAAAAAACAGCATCCAACCTGTTTGCTTATGAAAAGCGTGACGTGCCTATTCCGGGTGTCTGCACGGAAGCCTCGTTTAAGCTCTACCCACGTCTTCCTGATGAAAGGGGCTTTTTGGTGCCTTTCTCTTCTTTCGGTCAGGCCCTTGACTTTCTTCGGGAGATTGGCCGGAGAAGGACCGGCCTCGCTGCCGGACTGCTGGGCGGAGAATATCTGGCTACCTTCCTTTCGCCTTCAACCGAACTGGCAAAGAAGGTTAAGAATGTTCTTCACAGAGAATTTGGAATGGCTTATGTCGTTCAGATGATAGGCGATCGGTACGATGAATCCAATGTACGCGATATGGGTTATCCGGTAATTTCTCAGCGGGTCTTCAGAGCCCTCCTATTGTCCCTTCCTGACCTCCAGGATAATGAAGTACTGGTTCACCTGAATGAAATGATGGAAGGATCTTCTGTTTATCAGATGCTCGCCGATAAGAAGATGGAGCCGCTCATCGAAACGGTGCTCCAGCCGGAGGCCAAAAAGCTGGCCGGTGTCGTGCCCGATGATCTGAAGCCATTTTATATCCGGTTGTATGAAAATCCTCAAATGACTGACCTGGTTTGGCTCACTGATTTCAGAATCCTGAGCTCGAGAATGGGAAGGGAAAAACATGTGGTAGCCTGGATTGTTTATGTGCCGTTGGATAATCCTGAACTGATCATGGAGATCAACCGGGAATTCAAAAGAATCGGTGATAAATGGAATGTAAAGAACGATTATGGATTCATCACTCCTTTGGACTTCGGCAAAAGGGCCGTGTTTGAATATGACTATTACGTTGATCAGCAAAATGATAAAGACAGGATGCACATGCTCCAGGCCATGGAGGAGATGGCAGGGATTATAGAAGGCTACAGTGCAAAATACGATGCCGTCAGATGGATCAGGTACACCCTGTACCAGGGCATCGCCAGGATGGAGAATATCCTCTATACTTGATAGAAATGATTGAATGCCTGTTCGCGCAGGGCGTGATTGAATGATTGGGTGATTGGATGCCTGTCGTTCGCCAACATGTTGAATTGGAAAGGACAACATTAATTGATCATTTATAACGAAAAGAAGGAGGTATCAACCATATCATTGTTACATTGTTTCATGTTCAAATTGATATTAAGGGCTAATGTTAATCCAAATGGTCAAAATATCTTCAATTAATTAACAATCTGACAATCATTCAATCATCCAATCACTCAATCAATCATTCATGTATGCATTAAATTTTTAATTTCACATTTAACAATAAGAATCCGTTGAAATGAAGAAGATACTGTTAACCGGTGCTTCGGGCTTTCTGGGAAGCCATCTTGCTGCTGCTTTCATTGAGGAAGGGAGGAAAGTCATTGCAGTGGTCAGAAAAAACGGCGGTCAGTCAGGAAAGCAAAGGATGGAAACCCTTTTTGACTGGTTCGCGGTGAGCGGATCAGCACGCAGACATTGTGAGGTGGTAGAAGCCGACATCTCGCAACCAGGCTTGGCACTTGATTGCAACTCTTACCGGTCTTTACAGGCAAGAACTTCTGAAATCATCCATTGCGCTGCCAGTACATCATTTGCTGAGCAGAGAAGGGTTGATGCGGAGAAGGCCAACCTGACTGCACTTGAAAATATTCTCCAATTTGCTTCCGGCGCATCGGTTTCTGGGTTTCATCTGGTCAGCACCGCATTTGTAGGTTCTCCCAGGCATAATAGCTGTAAAGAAGAGATCCCGGAACGACATGAGTTTCCTAATGTATACGAAGAAACCAAACATCAGGCCGAACAAGCAGTGAGAAGCTTCTGTGAAAGTAACGATTTGCCCTGGAAGATTTACCGGCCTTCGGTGGTATACGGCAATTCCCGTAATGGAAAGACTTTTCGTTTCAATGGGTTGTACTATCCCATCAAAACCTTGTATCTGCTTAAAAAGATTTTCTTAAAAGACCTGAATAACGGTGCCAACCCTTCACGCGAGCTGGGTGTTTTCCGTGAACAAACCGGACGGCTTTTCTTTCCCATTGAATTGGAAACCCACGATCGCAACGGGATTAATCTGATCCCTGTGGATTATTTTGTAAAGGCCTTTTTATCTCTTTATGACAATAACGGCTCCGCCAAAATCCACCATATTACCCAACCGCGTTCTACTTCCCTTGATACGCTTGTGAGTTATATCTCCGAGTATTTTCATCTGGCTGGCATTACTACCCGTAATGATATGCAGAAGCCAAAAAACCGGCGAAATGCCATGGAGCATTTGTTTTACTCCTATCTGGGAGAATATCATTCCTATCTGCCGGATGGCCGGAAATTTGATGCCTCAAACACCACTCCACTGCTTCAGGCCTCGGGCATTCATTGTCCAGAGCTGGATTACCAGGGTTTTAAAAAAATTATGGATTATGCTATGGAGACCAACTGGGGGAAATCGATTTTGCCGGGTTGAATTCGCTTTAAATGAATTTGCAGATTTGGGATAATATACTATTTTTGCAGATTATGCGCAATTTGTTCCGGCATACCTTGATTTTTCATTTTTATCTGGCTGGTTTGAGCCTGATCCTTCATTCTTTTATTCCACATACACATCATTACGGCAATGAACCGGACCACCTTCTGAATGAATTTAGAAAAGAAGGCCTGCATTACCGGGACAATGATTCTGACAATGTATATTTCACAGATAACCATAATTCGCACGTTTGTCATTTCAATCCCCAGGTATTCCCGGGAAAGGATGACCTGACCGCATCCTTGTTCATCCAAACCGAGGGATCCAGGATTGGTCACCTTTTTGAAACCGGCATTATCAAGTCCTTTCATGGACTTATAGGATATGATTCCATAATATTAAGCAACCAATCCTCCCGGGCTCCTCCTTTCCAGTTCATTTAATCCATATCATTCATTTATTTATCCATTGAATCCGGTAATGCTTTTTACCGGTCATGTTTTATTATTCAATCATTACTTGATTTTATGATACAGTTACTAATACGTTTTTCCGTCAGAAATAAATTCATTATAGGAATAATCATGCTGGCATGGATCGGTTGGGGGATTTATTCCGCCATCAATCTCCCGTTGAATACCCTTCCTGACCTGACCAATAACCAGGTAAAGGTAACAACCTATACGCCTGACCTGGCCACAGAAGAAGTCGAACGCCTGATAACCTATCCTATCGAGCTTGAAATGGGAAATTTGCCCGGTCTGAAAGAGATCCGGTCGGTATCTAAATTTGGATTGTCGGATATCACCCTTGTTTTTGAAGATGACATGGGCATGTACAAGCCCAGGCAATTGGTGAAAGAAAAACTGGCAAGCGCTTCCGCGAAATTGCCTGCCGGTGCCGGAGAGCCAACCATGGGGCCAATGACCTCAGGCCTGGGAGAGATTTATCAATATGTGCTTTCAACGGAACCCGGATATGACAGTGTTTACAGTGCAATGGATCTTCGGGAGATCCAGGATTGGATTGTAAAGAAGGAATTGATTAATATCCAGGGTGTGGTGGGGGTGAATACCATGGGTGGTTTCCTCAAGCAGTACGAAGTTGCTGTTGAACCCGACCGTCTGAGGAGTTTTGGTCTAACCATTACCGATATTTACGAGGCCTTAAAGAAAAACAATGCCAATACCGGTGGAAGCTATATAGAAAAGAACCGGCGCGCTTATTTTGTCCGTGGTCAGGGCTTGACTCGATCACTGGAAGATATTCGGAATATTGTTCTGAAGAATGATAATGGCATACCGCTTCAAATTGGCGATGTGGCTGATGTCCGGTTTGGTCATGCACCTCGCTTTGGCGCTTTTACCTATAATGGGAAAGGAGAGACTGTGGGTGGTAAGGTCATGATGTTACGCGGGAAAAACCCTGCCAAAGTGATTTCAAATGTAAAGGAAAGATTGCCACAGGTGGAATCGGCCTTACCGGAGGGAGTGGAAATGAAGCCATTCCTCGACCGGTCCACTCTTATCGATAAAACTACCGGAACGGTCACAGAAAACCTGGCTCTGGGGGCATTGATCGTAATTTTTGTGCTGATCATGCTGATGGGAAGCCTGAGGTCAGGTTTGATAACAGCTTCCGTGATTCCCCTCTCCCTGCTGTTCGCCCTTGGCATTATGTATACCTTTAATTTATCGGCTAATTTAATCAGCCTGGGAGCCATAGATTTCGGTATCATCATTGACGGGGCCGTGATTATTATTGAGTTTACGGTATTTCAGATAAGCAGGCACCGTACATCCCTTAGGAAGCTCAAAGGGAAGGAATTGCAGAAAGAAATCAATGAAATTACTGTCTGGTCATCGGGAAGAATGATGCGCACAGCCTTTTTCGGACAAATGATCATCCTGATCGTATTTATTCCTATACTTACCCTTACAGGACAGGAGGGAGATATGTTCAAGCCGATGGCCTTAGTTTTCGGTTCTGCTCTTGTCGGAGCCATCATCCTTTGCCTGACTTATGTTCCCATGATGTCGGCCTTGCTTCTGCGCCCTGAGAAATCGGATAAGCCAAGGTTTGCAGATCGCATTATCAACAGCTTACGTTCCGGTTATCGCCATATTCTGAGAAAAACTTTACGATACCGGTATGCTGTAACTTCCGTCATTGTTGTTATTTTGGTTGGAGGTATACTTATGTTCGGCCGTCTGGGTTCGGTCTTTATTCCAACGCTCGATGAGGGGGATTTTGCCATTCATCCCATCCTTCAACCCGGCACCTCCCTTACCGAAACCGTGAATATAAATACAAAACTGGAACAAATCCTGATGAATGAATTTCCCGACGAGGTGGAACAGGTGGCCACCAAAATCGGAACGGGAGAGATCCCCACTGATCCAATGTCACTGGAGATGGCTAAAATGATTATCAACTTGAAGCCCAAAGAGGATTGGACCCGTGCAGAGAAAAAAGAGGAACTGGAACAGATGATGAAACAAGAGATGTCGGCAGCTGTTCCCGGAGTAAGTTTTTTCTTCTCCCAGCCGATCGATATGCTTTTCAAACATCTGTTAACGGGTTCCACTGCAGATATTCTTATGAACATTTACGGGCCTAATCTGGATACGCTATATCATTATGGTCAGAACGCCAGAAATATCATAGATGATATTCCGGGAGCAGGGGACCTCAATGTGCAGAAGGTCATCGGACTTCCGCAAATTGTTATTGAATATGACCGCGATAAGCTATCTCAATATGGTCTGGATATTGAAACGGTTAATCGTACAGTTCAGGCTGGATATTCCGGTATGAAAGCCGGGATCATCTATGAAGGGGAAAGGCAATTTTCTCAGGTGGTCAGGCTTAAGAAGCGATACCGGAAAGATCCGGGATCAATTGGCGAATTGTATATTAGACGACCCAACGGTGGACAGGTTCAGCTTAGCGAAGTGGCTGACATTCGCATGCAGGAGGGTCCTGCCTCTATCTCACGTGAAGCGGTAAAACGAAAAATTGAGGTCGATATCGATGTAGGCGACAGGGATACAGAATCCTTCATCAATGCCGTCCAGCAGGAGCTGGGACAAAAGCTTGATCTGCCAAGAGGATACAACATTACCTATGAAGGTGAGTTTGAAAGCCTTCAGCGGGCCAAGAAACGCCTTTCATGGGTTGTTCCGTTGGTGATGGCTTTCATTTTCACCCTTCTTTATTTTACATTTAATTCCTTTAAACAGGCTGCACTGGTATTTTCCGCGGTTCCTCTGGCAGCGATCGGTGGAGTGTTTTCTTTATGGATACGCGGTATGCCTTTCAGCATATCAGCAGGGATTGGCTTTATTGCCCTTTTTGGGATTGCTGTGCTGAACGGGGTGGTGCTTATGAGTTTTTTCAATGAGTTAAAGGCAGAAGGCATGAATAATGTTTTCAGAAGAATTTATCATGGCACAGATATGCGACTGCGGCCGGTAATCCTCACAGCCCTTACTGATATGCTCGGGTTTTTGCCCATGGCAGTTTCCACTTCTTCGGGGGCCGAGGTACAACGTCCCCTGGCAACGGTTGTTGTGGGCGGTTTGGTGACAGCAACCCTGCTCACCTTGATATTACTGCCCATCATTTATTCATTTAGTGAAAGGATGCATAAAGTGCCCTCTTTTTCAGCCATTATTTCAAGAGCCAGCCAGCGTATCAATGGCAGATATTTGATAGCTGGTCTTGTCTTGTTTTCTCTGGCATACACGGGTAAGCTTTATGCACAACATCCCGATGACCGGTCTGTTCAAATTAAAAGCATGGAGCAGGCCGTAGAAATTGCCCTGGAGAACCATCCGTCCATAAAGGCAGGGGAACTTCAGGTGGAACAGCAGGAAAAACTTAAACATACATCCTGGGATTTACCGGATACCAAGATGATTTATGAAAGAGAGAATGAAGGTACCGGCATTGAAATCTGGTCGGTTGAACAGAAGATAAGAAACCCAGTTGAATACGCGGCACGTTCTGATTTGGCAAATCAACGCATCGAAGAAAGCCAGAGAATGTTGGAGAAAAAAGAGGCCGAACTGAGGCGCAAGGTTCAATTCGCTTATATAAATCTGCTTTATGCAAAGGAGAAGGTAATGCTCCTGGAAAGGCTGCAAGGTATTTTTAAAGATCTGTCGGAGGCCGGTGAACTTCGTTTTGAAACCGGTGAAAGACCTTACCTGGAAAAGGTTTCATCACAGGCAAAGTACGAAGAGATCATAGTAACAAAAAAAGAGGCAGTTCAATTGTTGGCCAACTACAGGAATACACTGAAGAGCCTCCTCTATTTGGATGATTCACTGCGAATTGAAGAGACTGAGTTGAAACCGTTTCAGCCCGGACAAGAATATGTTGCCGGCGATTCCCTGAAATCCAATACGGTTGTAAAACTTTATAAAAACAGGTGGAAAACAAAGCAGGCTGAGAAAAAGGCAGTAAAAGCCATTTCATGGCCCGATCCGTTTTTCCGTTACAGCCGCAGGAACTTCTCAGGCAGTGGAAGCTTTTCTGCCTTTGAACTAGGCTTCGAAGTACCATTGGATTTTTGGGCCGAAAAGGGCAGAAATCAGGCTGCGGAGCTTGCTGCTGATGAAGCACAACAGAATTACCGGGAGGTTGGAAATGATATTCGTACAACATACGTCAACACGTTGAATCAATTGGAGACCTACCGGGAGCAATTGAAATTCTACCGTGAAAGCAGGCTGAAAGAAGCGGATATGATCATAAAGAGCGCTTCTAAACAGTATGAAGCAGGCAATATTGATTACCTGCAATATATCCAGTATTTCGACCAGGCTACGAATATCCGGCTAAATCATCTGGAAACACTGAGGGATTTTAATCGGAGCATCATTGAACTGGAATATCTTTTAGGACAATAACATTTTGAATTATAAAATGAATTAGCAATGAGTCAGATAAGAATTAAGACAGAAGTGGTCATTATATTTATGGCACTTGTATACATGTTTACAGGCTGTTCCTCCAATGATCAAAACGGAGCACATCAGGATCTACATGAGGATCAAACTGAACATACTCACGGCCGGGAGGAGGCCGGGGATCACAATCCTTCAGGCCTTTTGCACAGGATAAGAGATACCTTATCGGAAGATGAAGTGCTCATCACCGAGAAACAAATGAAAACAGCGGACATTGCCCTGGGAACGATAACAAGGCAGGAGTTGTCGCAACTGGTGAAAAGTTTCGGTGAACTTGCCCTGGCTCCCTCCGACGAGGCCAGGGTCAGCGCGGTAATTGGAGGGGTATGCCGGGATATCCGTGTTATTGAAGGCGATTATGTCAAACAAGGTCAGGTTATTGCCCGCATCAGCCATCCCGATATTGTGGACATGCAGCAGCGATATCTGGAAGCATTAAATCGTGATGAATATCTTGAATCCGAATACAAACGGCAGAAAAGATTGCTGGAGGACAGTGTGAATTCAGAAAAGACTTTTCAGAATGCAAAGTCAGATTACCAGTCCAACCTGACCCGTCTGCAAAGTCTTAGACAGAAACTGGAGCTCATCCATATCGATACAGATCAGTTGTCGCCACAAACTCTTCAGAAAGATTATCCTGTGGTGGCACCCATTTCCGGATATATTGCCCGGATCAATGTGAACACAGGCAGCCACGTTAGCCCGCAGCAGCCACTTTTCCATATTACAGCGAATGACAAGGTGCATATTGATCTGAATGTTTATGAGAAAGACATGTCCAAAATTGCCCAGGGCCAGAACCTGACGTTCAAACTTGCCAATAAACCGGCAACACAGCCTATGAAAGGGAAGATCATGAAGGTGGCAAAAAGATTTGATTCGGGACAGCGAACAGCCCTTGTGCATGCTGAAATTTTGGAAAAAAGCGAAGACCTTTTACCCGGTATGGCTGTCATGGCTCATATTCAAACAGGAGGCAAGAAGCAGATGACCTTGCCGGAAGAGGCATTCGTGGCAGAACAGGGTGAGGATTATACTTTCCTGCTGAAGAAAGAGGGAGTGGCTGGTCAGGAGCATAAGGAGCATGCTCATAATGAAGGTGAAAATCAGCATACTCCCGAGCTTCAAAATGAACAGGACAGTAAAAACAACCATGAACATGTACACGATGATTCCGTACACTATTTTATTTTTGAAAGGGTTTTAGTTAATAAGGGAATGACGGAAGGTTCTTTCACAAGTTTTACCTTTGACATCCCGTATTCCGCTAATGACAGGTTTGTAATAAATAATGCCCAGGCGTTGGTTTCGGAAATGAAGAAAGGCGGGAGCGGACACAGTGGTCATGCCCATTGATAAAATACTAAGATTTAAAACAGAAGAACAATGAAAATTGTTGGAACATTATGGCACATACGCACCAGGTAACACACAGAAAAGCTTTTATAATTGGCATTGTCCTTAATGTTGTATTTGTAGCCGTTGAGGTTTTCTATGGACTGTTGGCCAATTCTTCCGCGTTACTGGCTGATGCAGGCCATAATGCGGGGGATGTGCTGAGTTTGGTTTTTGCCTGGACGGCAGCCTGGCTGGCCACACTGAAGCCAAAAGGGAAGTATACCTATGGCCTGCGCAGAACCACCATCCTTGTTTCCATTCTCAATGCACTGATGCTTTTCGGCGCTGTTATTGCCATTGGCTGGGATGCAATTGGTAAGCTTACAGAACCGCAGCCGGTTGCCGGATCTCAGGTGATGATCGTAGCAGGCATTGGTATAGTGATCAATACAATTACTGCTTTGTTGTTTGTGAAGGGAAAGAAAGGCGACCTGAATATAAAAGGCGCCTTTTTGCACATGGCTGCCGATGCAGGAGTTTCTGCCGGTGTAGTTGTTGCCGGCCTGTTGATCAACCTTACCGGGTTGCTCTGGATCGACCCGGTGATGAGCTTCATCATTATCGGCGTGATATT
>JAGXLC010000067.1 GCA_018334875.1 Bacteroidales bacterium
CTGATGATTCCTGTTTCTCCTTGAATATCAATAGCCTTCAATGAGAGAGTCAATTCCTGTCTTTGTTCACAGTAGGATACTTCTTGTATTTTTAAATTCTTATTGGATGAAGACATCTGATCCGGCTCATAGTTGGGAATATTTCTGATTTTCAGCTTCTGACTTCCATAAATTCTGACTTTCACTACAGTACTTCCTCCGGTTTCATGACTGAACCCATAAACATTGTAAGTACCATCGTTATAAACATGGGGCATTCGCACTTCTGACCCCATATTATAATTTATCCGGTATTTCTTCTTTTCAAGTGGCGGCAAATATATAAACCCATACCCCTGGTCTTCAAAATAACATGCAATTGACTCTCCGTTAATACTGGCCTCCTGAAGGTGTTGACTTTCTTCCAGGTCAATTTTCAGCACCATGTTTCCAATCAATTCATGTTGATAAATTTCATCCGGCATGTTGCGGTTGTCAATAACAATCTGACCGTCTCCCGGCCTTTTCACCTTAGCGTATTGCTGGTATAACCATTGTGAATAGAATTGTTCGGTGTTCTTCGCTGCATAGCGATCCGTTGTACGCTGAACTTCCCTGTAATATTGGATAAAATTCTTATTTACGGATTCCTGAAGAAACTGATCCTGAGCAAGCCAATTGGGAAAGTGTAACCGGAGCATATTGCAGGTTTGCTCTTCCAGAGGGGTGTGAGGCAAAGTGGCATAGCGATACCACGAAACTCCACCACCAATCTTGCAAATCACGAGTACTCCATTATCCACTCCCCCGGCATTGGGTCCCTCCGGAGGGTCAAGTTCTGAAATAGCGCTAAATGCTGTGGAAACATATTTAACCCCTTTTTGATTCATTATGGATCCCGTACTATATTCACCGTCAGGATTCCAATAGTAACCGGAAGCAGTCGGATCAAAACTCTCCGGAAAAGAATGGCCCTTTTCTTCGGAAAGCCCATACTGTGCCATAATTTGCTTACATGCCTCAATATGTTTTAACATTGTTTCTTTGGGCCAGGGCCTTTTATCCTCTGTATTATACCACTCTGCTCTTTTGCGCACTCCATCCTCAGGCCAGTATTCATGAGCTACTCCGTGAAGCCCAAATTCCAGATGAGCGGAGTGGTTCTTCACAAAATCCATGATCTCAATTTGTTCCGGTCCTATATTTTCTCTGTTATCCCACTGTTTTCTTTTCCAGGTAGTTGTCGGATAATTCTTCAGAACATTCAACCGGTCGAGCTCAGCCAGTATGAACAAACCCCTTATTCGTACTCCGGCTTCTTCAGCGACCCTAACTATCGGCTCATAATCCTTAACATCAAATTCCCTGTCAACCCCGGCTCTGTAGGGACCGGTTAAATCCCCATATCCTTCGTTGTTTCCCTTCATCCATCCCATATCATGAATGGAAAAAGAAAAGGGTTTGGGAAAAGCAATAGCATGACTTCCTGTTTTTCTGTTATCGTCATCTACAGAAAAACCTAAGCCGAAGATTACTACAATAAGAAGTATAAAGATACCCTTTGTTCCATTATTCATATCACAAATCAAACTTCTTTAAATTGGGTCTAAGGACTGTTGACCCTTAGACCCAATTAGTAAATGAATAAAACGCTTATTGGTATCCCCAGTTTTGCTGTAGATCACTCTTGTTTATTTCCGTCAACGGTATGGGGATATAATACATGCGCTCTCTAAAGTTGCGTTCCTGATTTTGTATAATCTCATATGTTAACTCTCCGTTGGGATCCAGATTACCCTCTTCATCTTCCTTCGTCCAGGCAATACCCCTCGCATTTTCATTCAATTCCTCCTCTGCAATCATCCAACGGCGAACATCCCAGAAACGGTGTTCCTCGAATGCAAGTTCTATATGTCGCTCGTGTCTGATTGCCTCAAGAAGCTCCTGAGGATTGGAGTATTCAACATCAGGTAAATCTACCCGGTTACGAATGGTATTAACAGCCTGTTCTGCATTTCCATAATTACCAAGATGCCACTGAGCTTCAGCATAATTCAGGTAAAACTCAGCCAAGCGGAAAAGTATCCTGGGGTTGGTTGGGTTCTGATCTTTAAAATCTACCGATTCATCCTGGAATTTCCGCATAGTATATCCCGTTCTGGCATAATTCCAGGACTCAGGTCCATCTTTGGAATCCAGGCCACCCGGCAAATAGAATTCGGTTTCTCTGCCCCTGTAAGTACATCCCTGGTATACGACGTTGGCGTAGAAACGCATTTCTCTGTTGTCATAAATATTCTCGGGAGAATCATCATAGAGAGGTGATTCGTCAATGGAGAAGCCATCTTCCATTTGGAAATCCTGTACAAAATTATGTATCACACAGTTACCTGACCAACCATGATATCCGTTGGGGGTATTCACATAGCCAATATTAGGCTCCCAGTTTCTGCTATATTTTTCATGACTTGGAGAGGCAAAAATAATTTCGGAATTATTGCTCAGAAAGAGCTCCTGATAATCTTTCCAGTTATCAACCTGAACCAGTGAATATTCATCCATATCAAGCATGGCTTCAGCAGCATCTGATGCTTCCTGCCATTTATTGCTCTTATCATAATCGTAAAGTGGTCCACTTGGTTCTGTACTGGGATCATGGAGTTTACTTGCAGCATAAAGCAGTACTTTGGATTTTAATCCCTGAACAGCGCCTTTGGTCACCCTGCCAAATTCATTAGAGGGCACTGTTGCCGGAACCATCGATTTGGCCTCATCCAGCTCCTTCACGATAAAGTCAACCACATCCTGATAGGGATCCCGGCCTACCTGAAAATCGCTATCGAGTTCAAAAACATCTGTTAAAAGTGGTACACCACCAAAAAGACTGATTAAATCAGCATAGCACCATGCCCTCAGGAATTTCATCTCTCCTTTTAATCGTTCTTTGACATCCTCTTCCGCTTCAACCTCTTCTATTCTATTGAAGAAAATATTGATATTGCGTATATAATCATAGCGGTTATCCCATTTGCTGCCTAAAGCTCCCATTGCACTGGGATCAATAACACCGGAGTTATACACCCAGGTACCATAATCAAAAATAATAAAACTTTGATCGGCATAGGAACTGGACATATTCAGACTCCAATTCTCATCAATACCCCAGCGAGGTAAGGCATTGTAATTGTTCCACACATATTTTTTCACCAGGTCAATTTGGCTCCAAATATCCTGCTCGGAGAAAGATTGTCTGGGCTCCTTATCCAGAACTTCTTCTTCACAGCCCGAGGTTGCAAAGATCAACAGGCCGAATAAGATGATTAATATATTTTTAAAACTTTTCATAATATTTTAGATTTTGTTGATTTATAAATTAAGGTTTATTCCTGCTGTGATGACGGTTTGCTGAGGATAATACTTACCTTCCGCATTGCTCATCTCGGGATCATAGTAATCTCCACCTGTACGCTGACTGATATAGTCTAACGTCCACAGATTGGATCCCTTTATATAAACCCGAACGGAATTAAAAGTGCTATTTGACAGCAATTCAGAAGGCAGATTATAGGAAAGGGTTAAATTCTTAAGTCTGACAAAAGATGCATTATATAACCAGAATTCTGACATCCTGTAATTGTAGTAATCTTCCCTTTCATAAGCCCTTGGGTATTCCGCATCTTTATTATTCTCTGTCCATCTTTTAGTAAACAGGTATTCTGGTAAGTTTGAGTGGGCTCCGCGGATATGAGAAATAAAGTTTTCAGCCTTTGCTTGTCCCTGCCAGAAAGCGTTCAGCCTAAAACCTTTGTATTCCATCCCTGTATTAAATCCAAACTGTATTTTGGGTGTCTGGGAAGTAAATCTTCTTACCCTGTCATCGCCGGTAATCTCACCGTCTCCATTCACGTCCACATATTTAATATCACCGGGCTTTGTCCCTGAAAGTTTTGCTTCTGTATTGTCTACTTCTTCCTGGGTATTGAATATTCCGTCAGTTTTATAAACTACCCACGAATCCATCGGATGTCCTTCTTGTTCTCTAAATTCAGGAACATCTTTGGGTTCAGCCATATAAACGATTTCGTTATGGTTATAGGAAAAATTCCCTCCCAAGTTATATCTAAAATTAGCACCAACTGTATTTTGATGTTCTAATTCTAATTCAATACCTCTATTGTCCACTTTACCCAGATTTTCATCCGGTAAAGACAATCCTGTATAATCAGGTATTTCAGCAGCACGTGAAATCAGTATATCCCTTCTCTTTTCATAGAAATAACTGAGATTCAGGGTTAACATGTCATCAAACATGGTAGCATCGAAACCGTAATTCCAGGTTCTGGCAGATTCCCAGGTAATATTCGGATTCGGCACATTGGCCTGTACAAAAGCATTATACCGAACAGGACTGCCTGCGCCAAAAGGATACCAACTCCAAAGGCCATATTTGGTCAGGTATTGGAAACTTGGCACACGGTCATTACCCATCTTGGCCCAGGAGGCTCTAAGCTTCAAATTATCAAGCCATGAATCGGTAGCAGCCATGAAGGATTCTTCCGAAATCGTCCAACCCACAGATATACTTGGAAATGTACCAAAGCGTCCTTTTTCCGGGAAGTTGAAGGAACCATCCCGTCTTAAAGTAAAATCAAACAAATATTTTCTCTGATAATCGTAACCTATTGAACCAAAATAGTTTACTCTTCCCCATTCACTTGAAGAGCCATGAGATTCCATTCCGCTTGTGCTTGCTGCCCACAAGTCCACCTTCTGATCGCTGATGACATCTCTCCGGTAACCATTCAGATACTCGTAGTATCCTTCATTTTGTTCATAGGCTATAAACCCGGTAAAATTATGGTCCCCAAATGACCTCTCATAGTGTAACCGAATGTTATAAAACTCTTCCCGGGTCGTAGAATTGGTTTTATCCAGATCTGAATAGGTTTGGCCTTCTGTATGCTTTCCAACGTGCTCTATATACTCCTGATCCTCCTGGTCATATGTATAAACCGTCCACAGATCATGAAATAACTCGTCATCACCTATAGAGTAGTCATAAGAAGCATATCCTTCCAAACTCAGTCCTTGTGTAATCCAATCCATATTGTAATCAAAAGACAACTTCGATTCGAATTCCTTGTCATTCTCCTCATTCCAGCCGGCTTCATCGGTTACTGCAACTATCGGATTGGCTCCTACAGGACCGTAGCCGGGCAACCCATTGGGAAATTCTGCCACGAGCATGGGTTTTGCAAGCTGAACCCTGTGGAATATTGATCCCGGACTCTGAGCAGATTCATGACTTCTTCTAACTCTACCCAATAAGTTAAATCCAATATTCAAGTTATCCGAAACCTGTGCATCAACATTTGACCGTATCTGGTATCTATTAAAAGACAAATCTCCTCCTTTATACATTCCTCCTTTAGTAAGATAATCTCCACTCAGGAAATAATTGATATTTTCACTTCCACCCCTTGCAGAAATATTATGATGGGTTTGTGGAGCGAAATCGCGGAATGTCTCCTCATACCAGTCTGTATTGGGGTGTGTTATAGGATTTTCACCGCTTTGAAATTTTTCCAGATCATCGTCTGACCAACGTACTGTTCTTCCATAGCGTTCTGCCATTTCATTTCTATATATGGCATTCTGATAGGAACTCTGCATTTCGGGAACGCGGGTGAAAGTTGAAACTCCGGCACTTGAATTGACAGATATCTCTGCAGTTCCTTCTTGACCACTTTTGGTTTCTATAAGAATTACACCATTGGCAGCGCGGGCTCCATAGATAGCAGCAGAGGCATCCTTTAAAACACTCATACTTTCGATGTCACTTGCAGCTATATTCGAGAAACTACCTCGCGGAACCCCATCTATAACAATTAAGGGTGAATTGTTACCAAAGGTGGATTTACCCCGAACGAGCATCTCCATAGAACTTTGTCCGGGAACGCCTCCCCGGTCGCTGATTTTCAGCCCCGGCATCTTACCTTGTATGGATTTCTGAAGATTATCCATAGCAGGAGCTTCATCAATTTGCTCACCACTTACATCGGAAACCGAACCTGTTAAACGGCCTTTCTCCCTGGTTCCGTAACCAACGGCCACAACCTCTTCCAATTCAGTAATGGCCTGTTCCATAGTTACATTGATCTCTTGCTGTCCCTCAATCTGAATAGTTTTCTCCTGGTAACCAACAAAAGAAAACAAAAGAGTGGCATCAGCAGGAGCTTCAATGGTGTAATTGCCGTCCATGTCTGTCGTTGTTCCAATAGTAGTTCCCTGTACAACGATGTTTACTCCTGGTAAAGGCTCACCTTCTGTATTGGTAACAGTCCCGGAAATCTCAATTTCCTGTTGTAGTGCATCCCGAAAAGAATTTTTAGATTGGGATGAATGTTGATCCTGATTAGCGGATGGATCATTTCCCTCAGCTGCCAAAGAGGAATTCATACACATTCCTCCAATAAAGATCAGCAGCAGTAAACTTTTGCTTAAAATTGTGATCTTCTTTTTCATAATTGAGTTAAAGTTTAAAGGTTATAAAAAATAGTTGAATTGAATTGATTTTATTTTTCTCATCCATCAACCGTTTAGCTTCCAACCCTGACGATATGTAGTACCCGGAGTGGAGGAACGTTTGATGTATCTTTCCGCTTCGCTGCAATTTGTAGCCTTCATATTTTCCGCATCCCATTCCAGTTTTTTCCGCGACTTATGAGCCACGAGGGCCAGCATGTTATTCTCTATCAACTTACCGGCATAATCAAAGTTAGAGAGGGGTTCCGGGCCGCCTTTGCAGGCATCAACCCATTCCTGATAATGGGTCATGGGACCTTCGGTAGAACGGATTGTACCTTTTTCAATTTCAGGAACCTCTTCGGTCGTCTCGCCATCATGGTACCATATCTTCCGATAGCCATAATCAGCAACGATATAGCCTTTCTCCCCTTTAATCACAACAGCTTTAAACCGGTCATTCTCCGGAATATCTTTGGGCTTTCTGCCTCCGTCGCTCCAGTGTACTTTTACCGGCGGGCGCCAGTCGTTGGCCGGATGTTCCCAGGTTGTCTTCAGCCAGAAAGGTACCGTGTCATTGCTGACCGGTGAACCGTCGGCTTCGCAGGAAGTGGGATAATCCAGTTCCAAGGCCCAGGCGGCTATATCCATCATGTGGCTGCCCATATCTCCGATCTGGCCGGCACCGAAATCCCAGAACCAGTTCCATTCCAGGCACCCCCCGTCAATGTAGCTGGGATTGAATGCGTGGTAAGGGCTGGGTCCTACCCAAAGATCCCAGTGAAGGTGGTCGGGTGCGGGGTCCATATTTGTGAAATATCTTCCATGTTTTATTTCTTCACTGGGTACCCGGCTGCACCAAACCCATGCTTCCTGCGGAGTGCCGATGGCACCGCCTCTGACCAGTTCCACCACGCGGCGCACATTTGGATGAGCATGCATCTGGGTGCCCATTTGCGTGCTGAGCCGGCCCCTATTCTTTAGGTAGGTATTGCGTATCATCCGGGACTCCTCTACAGTAATGGCAATAGGTTTCTGGCAAAACACATGAAGGCCTCTGTTCATAGCCCAAATGGAAATGAAGGCATGGGACTGATCATTTGTTGCACAGTAAACCGCATCAACATCTTTTTGCTCCAAGGCTTTTCGCCAGTCAATATAGGTTTTGGCTCCCGGAAACTCCTCCGAGGCTTTTTTGAGATTTTCCTCGTTCACATCGCACAGGGCAACAATGTTTTCATTCTTTAGCACATCGTTGGTTATATCATTCCACCCCATACTGCCAATACCAATAGCAGCAATATTCAGCTTGTCGCTGGGCGCTCTTTTACCGCTCCCGGCAAGCACATGCGAAGGAACAATGGCAAAGGCTGCAGCTGCAGTCAAACCGGTACCCAGAAATTGTCTTCTGGACATTCCATTACTTTCACCCTTTGAATTGTTAGAGTTTTTATTGTTTCTCATCATTAAATTATTAAAATTATTAAATTATACAATAACATTATCGGTAAAATAGGTAGTGATTTTATATCCTAAAAAAATATTACATATGTTAGTTTCTTAAAATTTCCCGGGTCTTCCTCACAAGGGTCTTCATTCCTTCCAGACTATCAGCTCCTCCTTGTTCAAGGGTCATCCAATCTTTGTAACCGATATTGTCGAGGGCTTTCATAACCGCAGCCCAATTCACATCACCTTCTCTCAATGCAACTTCAAAACCGGCCCATCTCCCTTCATTGTCCGCCTTTTCGCGACTAAACTCTTTTATATGGACTTTTGCAATACGTTGACCCAAAATATTAATCCATTGTTCGGGCCATCCATACATCAGAATATTTCCACAATCAAAATAAAACTTCACATAGGGACTTGAAAATTGATCAAGATAATACCTCGCCTCAATAGGACTGAGAAGGAAGTTATTCCATACATTTTCTATCGCAATGGTAACATTTAATTTTTCTGCCAGAGGAATCACTTTTTTTATCTCTTCTATGGTCCGATACCAGCATTCCTCGTAACTGGTTGTCTCATCTACCACACCGGGAACCAAAAGAATGGTATCTGCTCCGTAAGTACTGGCGTCTTCAAGTGTCACTTTCAGAGCATCCCTACCTTTTCTGCGAATCGCTGCATCAGGAGAAGATAAAGGCAAATCCCAGTGTTTTGACCCACAAACACTTGGAATCTTCAATTTGGTGGCTTCGCAGGCTTTTAAAACTTCCTTTCTATCCAGATGACTTGAAACTTCAATGCCATCTAATTCCGCTTTTTTTGAAAGCTCAAACTTTTCTCTGATGGAATCACCTACATTGATAGTACCCCACATCATACCAACTTTTATATCCCTGGAAGATAGTCGGTTATTAGCAGCAAACCCAACTGCAGGCGCAGTGGTAACCGCTATTGAGCCCAATGCCGTTTTTTTTACAAAATTTCTTCTATTCATAGGTAGCCCTCCTTTTTGAAAATGCTTTATCTATTCGGGTAATTCAATAATTTTAATATTTCTGAAGTGGATTTCTGCTCCTTCTGATTCCAGGCAGATATATCCTTTCTGTTGGGAAGATTCGCTGATGCCGTTCACAAATTTCCCGTTTACCGAGAGTTTAATGGTTCCGTCTATACAAACTACATCGTAGGTATTCCATTTTCCTTTTCCTTTGCAGCGGTTCTCAACCGACTTGCTGCGTTTTCCGCGCGGGTTATCCGGTACCACTTCTACCCCACCAACTCCAAACAATTCGCCATGTACATAGGCAAGGGGCGGCTTTTCGCCATTTCGCGTATTTTGGTTCACCCAGTCAAGCTCGAGCATTTGTACTTCCACACCGTCGGGGAGGCGATTATCCCCAGGAACAGCACTGCTCCAAACAAAAGTGCCCGAATTGCCGCCTGCCTCCATGTGCTTCCATTCAATATGCAGGATAAAATTTTCATACTTCTTTTCACTGCGGATCACGCCAATGGGATCTCCTGAACAAATCAACACCTCATCTTTAAGCTTCCATGTATCTGGTTCTGTGTTTACCTGAAACCAGTTCACCTCCTTACCTTCGGAAGCTTTCTCTGAAATTAGCTGATTGTATTGAAGCTCCTGACCAAAAGTGGAAACTTTCTCCTGGGCAGATAAACCTTTAATTGCAAAAGCAAAAAGGATAGAAAAAATAAACCATGCTGTCTTTCTCATTTCTTTAAAATTTAAGATTTTATCAGTAATTAGAAATTTTCAGTTTGAATTGGTATCAAAAAACCTATACCATTTAATTTTGATGGTCTGTAATATCATCCCTCCTGGAATAGTTATATTATCTAAATTTCAGAGACATGCTGCACCTGCCACCTCCTTTAATGTTTTCCTAAAAATAAAAAAACTTTCAAAAAAAAGTTAAAAAATCCTAAAATATTTTTGTATCTTTTTATACAGGTACTTTTTGATATACTACCATCTCCGAAAGAATCTGGCCGTCAACATCTGATTGCAGGGAGGCAAAGCGGGAAATATTTCCCCACTCCCGCTTCAGCACCAAAACTACCGAACCGCTGCACAAGTTGCAGTAACCATCGAAGAGGACAATTGGTTGTAGGTTGATAAGGGCATCCAATCAAAGATTTATAAGCTTAATTTTAATTATTTTTAGACAAAAAATATTACAAAACTTGTATAAAAGCAATTACATTCATATTAATAAATTTAAATGTGTACATTATGGATAGAAGAAATTTTATCAGGAAGTCTGCTCTTGTAAGCGCCGGACTGGCTCTGGGCAGTAATGCTTTGGGTGAGCCAATTCATAAATCGGATAACAACAAAGCGAAGATCGTTGCTGCAATACCTCTGCCGATTCATGTTGTCATAGATGATGTTGGATGGTGGTCGGGAGAGGACGGGAGTGAATGGGAGGAGCCCTATCGTACCGGCATAAACCGCAATCATGTGCCCGATGACTACAGAGCTATTGTCCGTCTGGGCGGGGAGCTGAACATACGACCACAGGCGGCGATGATCCTTTGTGAATGGGACAAAGAGAATGTTTTGCGTAAAGTGCCTACCAGTACCTGGATGGGATCAAACTGGGATAATTCCAAATGGGTGGGTCCCTGGCTCGAAGAAGCCGCGGAGATTATACGGAACAACAAGGATCACTTTGAGCTAACCCTTCACGGTATTGGTCATGAATATTGGAAAGGGGATACATTCACAAGGGCTGAATGGGCTAACAATGAGGGCATAATGCGGTCTTTGGATCAGGTGAAAAAACACCTGGAATTTTTTGGAGTGCTTTTGCGTCAGCATAATCTTGGACCTCTTCCCACTTCCTTTGTCCCCACTGCTTTCAGGCATGGTTTTGGACCCACCGGCAGCCACGATATAAGCATGGCCGAAGTCCTGGCCAATCATGGGTTTAAATACATTAATACCCCGTTTAGCAGTATGCTTAATGCTCAAGCTACCCAATACGAAAAATTCGGATTTGACTCCCAAGTGATCACCGTAGACCGGGGCCGGGATATACTGTCATGGGACACAATTGGCAAAGGTCCGGGAGGCGAAGTACACGGAGCTACCTGCGGAATGCACTGGCCGAATATCCTGCATCCGGATCCCAATCGCAATTTCGAGATTGTGGACAAATGGATCAAATTCCTGAAACCCTATAACAACAGGCTTGATACTATGCTGGCGGCAAATTCACTGGAATTTCGCCATCAACTTGTACAACACGCCTGTACCAAGCCAAAAGTCAACGGAAACACAATCATACTGGATTTCAGAAATGTTGATAAAATACCGGGAAAATTGGGAAAGAATACCTTGACCCTGAAAATTAAAAGTCTTCAGAAAATGTCATTTAAAGCCAACGGCATTAAGATAATTGATAAAAGCATCGTTGAGCATGAAGATACTCAACTTTATACACTTCAGCTTGATAGGATGCCCCGGAAAAAAGAAGCCCGTATAGATGCAGTGCGCACCGAACATTAAAAATTATGGCTCATAGGATAATTTAAGCTACATACACTTATTTTTCAAACAATTATCTCAGAATCTGAAAGTAGATCCTGAAAATATCCTATCAACTATTCTCCAATATATACCTCCAGCAATTTAACCGAAGGATGAGGTATATAAACCAGATGTTCTATAGAAGCGGGAACAAGTATTGTTTCACCTTTTTCTATTAACACTGAATTCTCCTCATTGTAGGTTATTTCCACCTTACCATCCATACACATATACACAACGAAGGAATCCAGCTCTATCATGTCCCTTTGACGGGGTTTATCCAGTTCAAGAATATTGGTGGTGAAGTAATCACATCGGACAACCGGAGAAGACTCATTCTTTTTAAGTTCATAATGTGTTTTATATTCCCCGTAATATGTATAATCGATGGCATCCAGGGCCTGGTCGGTATGCAGTTGCCTGGGCTTACCATCCTTCCCCACTCTGTTCCAGTCATAGATGCGATAAGTAATGTCGGAAGTCTGCTGGATTTCGGCCAGCAGAATACCGGCACCTATGGCATGCACCCTGCCTGCCGGAAGATAAAAAACATCTCCGGCCTGCACTTTTTCATGATTTAAAATTTCAGGCAATGTATTGTTATTGAGATGCCTGAGGTAGGTTTCCTTATCCATCTCCCGGTTGAAACCGGAAATAAGTTCCGCACCTTCCTCGGCAGCAATCACATACCACATCTCGGTTTTGCCGTTGTCGTTATGCCGCTCTCTGGCCATCTCATCATCGGGATGCACCTGGATGGACAAAACATCATTGGCATCGATGAATTTGAAGAGCAAAGGAAACTTTTCACCATAGGTGTCAAATATTTTCTCCCCTACCAGATCCCCCATATATACTTCAATTAATTCCGGCAGGGTGTTACCGACCAAAAAGCCATTCTTAACCACCGAGTAATTATCTTTTACAGCGGAAAGTTCCCAGCTCTCACCTATTTTCTGATCGGTGGGAATATCTTTGTTCAGTTCTGTCCTTAACCGTTGATCGCCCCAAATAACCTCTTTAAAAACAGGCTTGAATTTAAATGGATATAATTCTCTCATAAATACAGTTTTTCAATTAACAATATGACATCCGAAAGGTTTTCAAGTGTTGTTTTTTTTCAGATTTTATAGTCATATGAATCCCAAAAGATTCAGCGACACCGAGCCATCCACATTTCAGAATATCTTTGAACGACCGAAAATGGGTTCTTCTCTGTGTATCCATCTTCCTCCGGTGAAGTCCGGAAAATTGACCGGCTGGCTGCCCAGTGAGACAGACTTTTCAGATAACGGGGTTATGGAACTCCAGGCGGCAGCATCGTAAACATCCATGGGAGGATGTGCATTTTGTTTCACACATTCCACAAAGGTACGGTCGGTAAAATAATCAATTCCTCCATGTCCTGCCTCTCTGGCTGCTTTTTCGTATTTCTTCCACAGGGGATGGTCATATTTCTTCATCCAGGCATCGTAATCATCACCGGTTTCCCACTGATGGTGTTTGGATTTGCCTTCTATATATATCCTTCTGCCCTCATATTGGCCGTTCCATACACCTCCGGTGCCATGAAGCGTAAATCCCCAGGAATACGGACGGGGCAAATTGGTGTCATGACTGATGACTATACTTTCCCCGTTAGCGGTTTTTATTATGGTCGTAACGATATCTCCCAGTTCCCAGTCGAGCTTTGCATTGGGATGATCGGAACCTCCCTGACTGACAATATATTCATGTAATCCTGCCGATTTGGTAGCCACAGACGTAAGGTACTCAAACTGGTTTCCTCTATTAATATTGAACCATTTGGCTACGGGTCCCACCCCATGAGTGGGATAAAGGTCTGCATTTCTTTTCAGTGAATGCTGGGTTCTCCATCTGGATTCTCCACTCGTATTTTTTCCGAATTCTGCTCCTTCAAATTTCACGCCTCTCAGATCATGCTTGTACCCACATGTTGCATGAACCGGAGTTCCAAAAAGATTATCCCGCAACATTTGCAATACAGCCAATACCTCCCGGGCATAATTTACATTTTCCAGAAACATCAACTGAGTTCCTGATTCTTCGTGGGCATGTACCAAGTCCCAGCAACCTTCCAGAGTAGTAGCAGCAGGAACTTCCAATCCAACATACTTTCCGGCTTTCATAGCATCTACTGCCATAGGTGAATGCCATACCCAGGGGGTTGCAATCAGAACTCCGTCAATATCCTCCCGTTCCAAAAGTTTGCGGTAAGCATACTCATGATCGGTATACGTTTCTGCTTCTTCAAGGCCATTATCCTTCAATAACTTTTGGGTCTTGGCAATGGCTTCGGAATCAATATCACAGATGGCAGGAATAACAACATCCTTTCTTTGTGAAATGAGACCGAGATGAGACCTTCCTCTACCTCCTACTCCGATAAATCCGATTGATACATTATTTTGACTCCCATAAGAGCTTTTTCCAAGCGCAGAACCCGGAGTAAAAGCTAGTCCGAGTCCGGCGACAGTAGTGGTTTTAAGAAAGTTCCGGCGATTTACATTGTTTTTCATAAGGCTTTCGATTAAGATGAATGGATCAATTTTTTTTATTTATTGCATTTCGTATGATTGCCTTTCGTTGATATATTTTTCTACCATATCCTCATAGGCCTGCATCAGAAAAGCCATCAGTGAATTCTCCGGGGAAAAATAAATATTGTCGATTCGCCTGATGGGCAAAATCTTAGGTGTAGTTCCCGAAAGAAACGCAGTTCCAAATTCATTCAACTCCTTCTGATGCACTTTCCGCTTTTGTAAATCCAGATGGTGCGCCTGGCATATCTCCAGGATCTTACTTCGGGCGATACCTTGCAATACCTTCTCATCGGGAGGGGTAACGAGCTTGCTGCCTGTTATGAAGAAAATATTCGACCGGCTTCCTTCATAAATATAACCCTCCTCATCCACAAGCAAAGCTTCGTAAACTGATGATTCCCGGATCCTGTCGTCAGCCTTGAGCCGAGCTTGTGTATTAAGCATTTTCACGTTGGGATCATTTCGTACGGCCCGGCAAAGGGTCGTTGCCACACCATTTTGATATTGATGCTTTGTGGGCGGCTCATAACGGTCAAAATAAAACCACAGATCATAATCCCGGGGCTGCGGATAATTGTAAAAGTTTACCACGATTCTGATCTTTCCCGAACGCACCGGATTTTTCCTTATCAGTTTGCGGATCTGATTCCTTATTGCCTCTTCATTCTCCTTAATTCCAAGGTTTTCTAATTCCAGGGAGTGATAAAGCCGATGCAGATGATCTTCCAGAAAAACTGCCACGGAATCTTTTACCCGAACAATTTCATATACTGAAAACCCACCTGAAGCCTCTTCTCTATAAAAATCGTCCTCCGGCTTCAACCGGTCATTCAGCAAATAATATGTACCAGCGTCATCATTCATGAATCACGTTTCTCATTTCAGACAAATGTACAATATCCTTCTTAAAAGATTCAATCAATTGGAATCTTTATCTTATCCCCTTTAAAAATCAATTGACAAATAAGCCATTAAGATAACCCTCTTCAGGCTTATTATTTTTTGTTGATCTCCGGAAACAACGTAACAGTAGTGAATAAATAGAGTCTAAATAGGTTTTGTACGTTATCGGACGTCCGATGTATCGATACCGAACAACCCAATAAAAATTAAATTAAAATAAAACACTGATATATAGTTACAAATAAAAAATGGCATATAAATTGATAAGATGACGACAAATTAATGATACTATGATTGCTTTAAAAAACCTTCATAAATCTTAACAAATAGAAAAAACCGAACAGTCATGATAGGACTCATTTTAGTTGCAATAGCGTTAATCATCAGCTTTATACAGACACTCACCTAATAAAGACCGTTGGTGTGCATTACCGCAATCTCTTTTTATCCAATATATGAGAAAAAAGAAACCCTTCTGGCATACCGGTATTGACAGGGTTTCTTTTTTTTCTTATCATTTCTTCTTTATCAGAAGGTATATCTGATGGATAAAGCACCTCCGTATCCCCAGAAACCGGGATAACCGGTGAAATTCAGGGAAGGATTGTAATCAACGCTCAGAGAAATGGGAATCTCCTGTATCTTATATTCAATGCCCACGATACCATCAACTCCAATAACCAGAAATTCTCCGCGACCATCCACCCAGGGATACTCATTGTTCCAGTTCCCTATATGTCCGCCGGCACCATAATACCAGTTCAACCCTTCCACATCAAAAGCACGGGCATGCCATTCGTACAAACCCGTCAAGTTCATACCCCACCGGCCAAATGAAACGATTCCTTCCAGCGCGGCATCCTCTTTAACAAAATGTTTTACCGTCAATCCTGAAACAAAGGTACCTCTTAAACCAATACCCGTGTTATAATCCTGGGCATAAACCGTTGAACCCATCAACGCAAGCAATGTAATGAACAATAATTTCTTCATAAATTCATCATCTTTATTTGGTTTAACAAATCATTCAATATTGTAATTTCCATACTTTATATTAAATAAAAATCTTCTATAACCCTCATAACAAGCTATCTATAATATAACGGGTATCTCATCCCACACACCACAAATATAGGAAAATCAATCCGATGAAGCAGGCTTTGACCTGGGAAACTTCATGCCGCTCATATTGGCACTTCACCATGTCCTTTGTATCCATGAAAAAATTATCAAACGGTTTAACTGAAAGTTTTTATATTTGAAATCCATAATCAGCAAGCCCAAAACTTATGAAAAAAGCAACAATTACTATACTCATTCTGCTCATCTTTCTTGCTTCCTGTGGTTCCCGAACCGGCGATGAGAACACCGAAAGCATTGACATAGCTACACTGCGGGGGCCTTCTGCAATCAGTATGATCCATATGATCGACAGCCTTCAGACCATACAGGACAGGAAAGTCAATTTTCAGATCAAAAATGAGCCCTTACAAATCAGGCCGCTGCTTTTTCAAGAAAAGGTAGAATTTGCCGTGGTACCCACCAATATGGCTTCGATACTTTACAACAAAGGGGTCAATTATCAGTTGGCGGCTGTTCCGGTCTGGGGAACGCTTTATCTTTTCGGGAAAAGTGAGGAAGTCACTTCGTGGGATGATTTGAAGGGTAAAAAAATCCACCTGATGGCCAAGGGTATGACTCCTGATGTAATGTTCAGGTATCTGCTGGACAAAAATGGCATTGATCCCCAAAAAGATGTAGCACTGGATTACTCTTTCCCCACCCATATTGAGCTGGCCAATGCTGTAGCTTCAGGTAAAGCTGATCTCGGAGTTATCTCAGAACCTATGGTAAGCATGGTTATAAGCAAAAATAACCGGATAAAACCGGTGATTAGCCTTAATGAAGCATGGAAAAACCAAACCGGCATGGAAATACCCCAGACAGCCCTGTTGGTGCATAAGGAATTTGCAGAGAATAATAAGCAGGAAGTCAATCAATTTTTAAGAAAGTACGCTGAATCAACCCGTTGGATAAACAACCATCCAAAGAACGGCTCTCAACTGATTGTTAAAAACAACATTCTGGAGAGCGAACAAGTAGCATATCAGTCAATACCCCGGTGTAATATAAAATTCACATATGCTTACGACGTCAGGGAGATGGTTACCGATTACCTGAAAATTTTTCACCAGATGAATCCCGACATCATAGGAGGTAAATTACCGGATGAAGATTTTTATTACAAAAAATAAAAGCATCACACTCCTGTCTGTTCTTTTTCTTATAGGCTTATGGAAAGCCGGATCATTGATCGTTGCTTCAGAGCTTATTCTCCCCTCTCCTGAAAAAACCGCTATAGCGGTAGGTGAGCTTTTTCTGGATGAAGCATTCCTCCGTATTATAGGTTCTACCATTCTGAGGGGGCTCACCGGATTTTTCATTTCTTTCATCTTAGCGGTCATCCTGGGTATAGCAGCGGGCATCAACGAAAGTTTTTATGCTTTTCTGCAGCCCATTTTAGTAACCATACGCTCCACGCCCGTGATCTCGTTCATCCTGCTGGCCCTGATATGGTTTGATGTCAGCCAGGTGCCTGTTTTCATAGCCCTGCTTACCATGTTTCCCTTTATATGCACCAACATCATCGATGGCATTAAAAACGTAAGTCCCAAACTGCTTGTACTGGCAAAAGTGTACCGTGTAAAGACCAAACACATCATCAAAGATATATATTTACCTGCCATTGCGCCCTTCATCTTTAGTGGCGTTTCCAGCGCTATGGGTTTCGGCTGGCGGGCCATCATTATAGGAGAGGTATTGAGTCAGCCCAGGTACGGTATAGGGACTTTCATGCAGAACGCACAAACTTACCTGCTGGTAGATAAAGTAATTGCATGGACCCTTATAGCCATTATGCTGAGTTATTTCTTTGACCAT
>JAGXLC010000068.1 GCA_018334875.1 Bacteroidales bacterium
ACCATTAAAGCGAAAAATGTGGTTAAATTTAAGCCAGGATCTGACCTTTCTGAGGCTGTTCAGTAGAAAAGCGAAAAACATTTTCTTAAACGAAGAAAAGGGTGTACATTTGTACGCCCTTTTCTTTTTACAAGAAGTTGGTATGGAGACAAAAAAGCTGGTTGAATATCTGTCAGAATATGTTACTCCTGAGCGTTTAGCCCTTTTCGACAGGGTGTTGGAGCACAGGACCCGATATATTACTGTGGTTTTGGAGGATATCTATCAGCCCCATAATGCGAGTGCAGTGCTTAGGTCAATGGATTGTTTCGGTATCCAGGAGGCCCATATTATTGAAAACAGCAATGAATACCGTGTTAATCCTGATGTCGCTCTGGGTGCTTCAAAATGGCTGAATCTGATTAAATATAATAAGGTCGAAGACAATACCATGAATGCCATCAACTACCTGAAATCAAAAAAATATCGTATTGTTGCAACTACCCCTCATGAAAAAGAGGTCGAACTTCCTGACTTTAGAATTGAAAAGGGCAAAACGGCTCTTCTTTTCGGTACCGAGATGCACGGGCTTTCCTTTACAGCCCTGAATATGGCGGATGAATACCTCAGTATTCCCATGTATGGATTTACGGAGAGCTTCAATATATCTGTCTCGGCTGCCATTATACTTTATCAGCTAAAAGAAAAACTTAAAAGTTCAGGCATAGACTGGAAACTTTCCGAGACAGAAAAACATCATCTCAAACTGGAATGGCTCAAAAGGTCCATCAAAAGTTCTGACTTAATTATTAAAAAAATTTTATCCGATTTACCGAACCATTAGTCAATTTTTTTCGTAGTTTAATAAAAACTATTATATTTATAAGCTCAAAAAAAGCAATGTGTTATGAATTGTATTATTATTGACGATGATCCCCTTTCCCTGAGAGTGGTGGAGGAATTTGTAAACAGAACCGATTTTCTTGATTTGAAATACACTTTCAATGATGCGGTTGAAGCAATCAATACCATAAATGTAAGCGATGACGACATTGATCTGATTTTCCTGGATATTGAAATGCCCGAGATGTCAGGAATCGATTTCCTGAATACGGTTAAGGATCTGCCCCAGATTGTTATCATTTCATCTCAGGAGAAATATGCGCTCCAGGCATTTGACTATGATGTGGTGGATTATTTATTAAAACCCATTACTTTTAGCCGCTTTTATAAAGCAGCCACTAAAGCCAGAGACAATATCAGTGTTTCGGGGGAACAAAAGCAGGAAAGTCATGAGATTTTTATAAAAAAAGATTCTGCTTTGGTAAGGCTGAAATATGAAGACATCTTGTGGGTAGAGGCAATGGAAAATTATGTGGTCATATGTACCTATGACCAAAAATTTACGATCCATTTTACCATGAAATCTATTATGAATCAGCTTCCTTCCGATCAGTTCAAGCGGGTTCACAGGTCATATATCGTGAATATACGAAATATCGACCGGATTGAGGATAATTATGTGATTATCAAATCCAAACGGGAAGAGAAAAATATTCCCATCGGAAAAGCCTATAAAGAAAAATTTTTAAAAGAACTCAATCTGATTGGAAAATAATCTCCATTCATTTATATGCTCAGATTAAAGGCTCAAAGCCTGCCGGCTTTGGGCTTTTGTTTATACTGCCCCAATGGATTGTCACAACAACACTTTTTTGTCCCGGATTATTTGGCTGATGCCTCATTTGCTCATTGTTTGATGATCATTATACAGATTTGAGGAAACAATATTAAAGCCTTATCTTCCATCATGAAATAGGGAAGATTTTCTATCTTTGAAAATTTATTTCTCAGAAATCCTGAAGTTAAGTCATGTTGACTGAATATAAAGGGATTCAAAACGTTTTGCAGAGGAAAAGTTGAAAATTGCGAAAATGCATTAAAATGATGAGGCTATGATTTCACTGGAACAGGCAAGTGTGGAATATGACGGGGAACTGTTGTTCGGTGATGTATCTTTTATGTTACGACAAAAGGAGAAAGTGGGTCTGGTAGGGAATAATGGTTCAGGTAAAACCACCCTTCTTAAGATTATTCATGGGGATATGGCGCCTACCGGAGGAAAAGTAAATATTCCTTCCGATATAAAGATCGGATATCTGCCTCAACATATGGTCCATCAAGAGGATCAAACGGTATATTTGTCCGTTTTCAATTCTCTGAAGCAAATATCCGGCTTAGATGCTGATATTCGGAAGTTAAATCAGTCAGTGGTAGAAAGGGAGGATTACCAGTCAGATGAATATAGCCGAATCCTGGATGATTTAAAAGCCAAAACAGAAGAATATCATTTATTGGGAGGGGATAAAGTTGAATCGGACATTGAAAGGACATTAACCGGGCTTGGTTTTAACAGGGAAGATTTGAATCAGCCTTTGTCAGTTTTCAGTGGAGGATGGAAAATGCGTGTAGAGCTGGCAAAGATTTTATTAAATGAACCTGATGTGCTTCTTCTTGATGAACCTACCAATCATTTGGATATTGAATCCATACAATGGTTTGAAAATTATCTGGTCGGTTTTCAGGGGGCTGTGATGCTTATATCCCACGATCGTGCATTTCTTGACAATGTGACAAGCCGTACACTTGAACTGTCTCTTGGTAAACTATATGATTTTAAGCTTCCCTATTCCAAATACAGAATTGAAAGAGAAAACCTGAGGCAGCAACAGATGGCTGCTTATAAAAATCAGCAGAAGAAGATAAAAGAGACTGAGGAATTTATTGAGCGATTCCGATATAAGGCGAATAAAGCTTCCCTGGTTCAGTCGAGGATTAAGCAACTGGAAAAGATGCAGGAGGTTCAGGTAGATGAAGAGGACAATAAGCAGATGCACATCCGGTTTCCCGATCCGCCCCGATCGGGCAGAGAAGTTTTGAAAGCCGGAAACATCGTGAAATATTACGGAGATCATCTGGTTTTGGATGATGTGGATTTTTTAATTGAAAGGGGAGAACGTGTTGCTTTTGTCGGCAGAAACGGTGAAGGCAAAACCACAATGGCCAAAGTTCTTCTGGGAAAAACCGATTATGAGGGAAGTGTCACCGTAGGGTATAATGTGGAGATCGGTTATTATGCCCAGAATCAGGATGAGCTTCTTGATGATGATTTGACAGTTTTTCAAACACTTGACAATATTGCAGAGGGTGAAATGCGGAAAAAGGTCCGGCCCATCCTGGGTGCTTTTCTTTTTGAGGGCGAAGATGTGAATAAAAAGGTGCGTGTTTTGTCCGGCGGGGAAAGATCACGGCTGGCCCTTGCTAAATTGCTCTTACACCCTTACAACATGCTGATTCTTGACGAGCCCACCAACCATCTGGACATTCAGTCGAAGGAAATATTGAAACAGGCTTTGAACGATTATGGCGGCACCCTTTTACTTGTCTCCCATGATCGTGATTTTCTGGATGGGCTGGTATCGAAGGTATATGAGTTTAGACACCGGAAAATGCAGGAGCATATCGGTGGCATCTACGATTTTCTGGAGAAGAAAAAATTAGATGAGCTGGATGATCTGAATACGCCTTCTAAAGTGACCAGGAACACCGCAAATTCAGAAGGAAAGACACAAACCGGTGTAGATCACGAACAAAGGAAGGAACAAAACAGGAAAGTCAGGAAAGTAGAAAAAGAGATAGCTCAATGTGAACAAAGAATTGAGGAACTGGAATATAAAATGGAAGAAATGGAAAAGGCCCTCGCCTCACCGGAAAAAGCGGATAACCATGATCTGTATTCTCAGTACGAAGAATTAAAACAAGAACACGAAACGGAAATGAATAGGTGGGAGCAACTGCATGGAGAATTGGAGCAGTTGAAATTTTAGCTGATATAATTTTTATCATTGGCATTTGTCCATAAAGTCAAATAGATTTACAATTGATGACCCAAGACAAAAAATCTTTCATATATGGGGTTCGTCCTGTGAAGGAGGCTATAGAATCCGGCAAGCCGGTAGATAAGGTGCTTATTAAGAATGGTTTGAAGAATGAATGGTTCCGGGAGTTTTTTAATGCAGTACGGGACCATGATATACCTTATCAGTTTGTACCGGCTTCCCGACTGGATAAGGTTACCAGAAAGAACCACCAGGGGGTCATAGCTTTTCTGACGCCCGTTGAATTACAAGACATCACAGAGGTTTTGCCGGGTATATTTGAGAAAGGCAGGAATCCTTTTATTTTATTGCTGGACAGTTTAACGGATGTAAGAAATTTTGGAGCCATTGTCCGCTCGGCAGAGGGGGCTGGAGTGGATGCCATTGTGATCTCACAGAAACATTTTGCAAGGATTGGCGAGGATGCGGTAAAAACTTCAGCAGGGGCTTTGTATAAAGTACCGGTATGCCGGACTCCGGATATGATATCCACTTTGGATTATCTGTATCAAAGTGGCATTCAGGTAGTAGCTGTGTCTGAAAAATCGGATCAAAATTATTATGAAGCGGACTTTACCATACCCTCAGCTTTGGTAATGGGTTCGGAAGATAAAGGCATTTCCGGCGGATTATTGAATAAACTCGACCAATCTGTACGAATCCCTCTTGCAGGTGAAATTGAATCTCTGAATGTTTCGGTGGCTGCCGGTATCATCATGTACGAGGTGGTCCGCCAAAGGCATATGTTAACAGGTTGAAGGCCTGCTCCCGGATATTGGGCCCCGGGGTTCTTATTAACCTTCAGACTCCTGATCACGTCCTGTCAAGGCCCGGAAATCATCGCTTGAAGGACTTTGAAAAACCCGCAGGCCAAATTCGGAGATTACCGCCAAAATGTGGTCGAAAATGTCAGCCTGGACCATTTCATACGCTTTCCATTGAACCTCTTTGCTGAAGCAATAAATTTGAATGGGCAGGCCCTTTTCCGTGGGTTGTAAATGCCTGACCATTATTATGTAAGGAGCTTCATTGGGATGGATTTTCTGGTGTTTTTCCAGATAGGTCTGTACATATTTGCGAAAAACCCCCACATTGGTCAGCCTTCTTCTTGTCACCGTGTCTTCACGGGTTATCCCCTGAGCCTTGTTGAATGCTTCAATTTCTTCCTGTTTGGTAATGATATAATCCCTTATGAGCCTGAATTTTTTAAACCGGTCCAGCATCTCTTCATTACAAAAGGAAATGCTCTTAATGTCAATATATACAGAGCGTGCTATTCTCCTGCCTTTACTTTCCTCCATCCCCTTCCAGTTCTGAAACGATTCACTGATCAAGGCATAGGTGGGAATGGTGGATATGGTTTTATCCCAGTTTCTTACTTTCACCGTATTTACGGTAATGTCAATAACGATACCATCGGCATTTTTGCTGGGCATGCTTATCCAGTCACCAGGCTTTACCATCTGATTGGCAGATAGCTGTATGCTTGAAACAAATCCCAGAATGGTATCGCGGAATACCAGCACCATTACTGCAGCGAGTGCTCCCAGACTTGCCAGAAGTCCTGTAGGACTCTTTCCCAGAAGTTCGGATATAATGAGGATGCCTCCAACGGAATGGATGATGATCTTTGTTACCTGGATATACCCTTTGATAGGCCGTTCCTGTGCAATGGGGAAGGTTTGATAAATATCGTGGAAGGCACTAAGCAAAGCATCAAGCGTGAGCAACACAATAAAAACTACATAAATATACAGGCCACTCTTAATAATTGAACTGAGTGTAGGAAAATCAACCAGAAGAATGTTGACTGCGAAGTACACAATCAATGCGGGAGCCAAATGGGAAAACCTTTGAATCACTTTTCGGGAGATTAATACATCATCCCACTTGTTTGGACTCTTTTTGACAAGTCGTTTTACGCTGGTAACCAGAACGTTTTTTGCCAGGTAGTCGGCCAGGTAAGCAAGCAGAAACACACCAATGAGTATCAGTATGACTACAATGAAATTGACAGCCTGGCCATCAAGGCCCAGGCCTTTCAGCCAACTGTTAAGTTCATCAATCCAGGTGATGTCCATAGTCATGATGCGTTTGATTTTTTGATTGGAAACCTCCAACATCCACTAACTTCACTTCAATATGTTCCTTTGTGAATAAGGCGGGCTAAAATAAGCATAAAATTTGCAAATAAAAAAATGTCAGCCCTTAAAGACTGACATTTTTCCGTTTTTAACAAGGAAATCGATTTGTGGGAATTATTCCTTTTCGTTTTTCTTACCAATAAGATAGTAAACCAGCAAACCGAGTCCTCCGAAAACCAGGATCATCGAAAAGTACGATATTCCTTGTTCCATTGTGGTGCTCTCTTCCAGAATGTAACCTACCAGAGCGCCAATTCCCAAACCGATCAGCAGTAAGCTGAATTTAAGGCTGAGCGATACATTGCTTTCCTTATTGAAAATTTTTGCGTCTTGTCCGCTCTCTATAAGAGCAAGTCTTTCTTTTTTTCTTACAGACAGATAAACGATTCCGTAAACCATAGCGAAAAGACCAAGCGGTATTAAAAGTCCTTCTAAATCCATAATGTTATTTTTTTTAATGATACATTTGTTTTGTTCTTCATAATCTAGGACGCGATATTATTATAGCCGGTTACAGTTTTTTTTCAATATTTTGTTGTAATTTTATGTAACCGGTATTCAAGTTAAAACGTCCTATAAATCAGAAGCAGTTCTTGATTTGATGGGTTAATGAAAATAAAAGTCGCATATGAGCTCATTTTCGGATGAATATTATATTGAACGGGTTTTACAGGGTGACCATTCCTCTTATGCAACCCTTGTAGAAAGACATAAGGACATGATCTTCACTATTGCCCACAGAATGTTGAAAAACAGGGAGGAAGCAGAGGAAATTGCACAGGACACCTTTATGAAAGCATACCGTTCGCTCAGAAAATTCCGTAAAGAATCGAAATTTAGTACCTGGCTCTATAGGATAGTGTACAATTTATCCGTTTCTCAGTTGAGAAAAAATAAAGAACAAATGAGTTCCCTGGATGACGATGAGATCAATATAGATATAGAAGACACCCATAACAAAATGGATCAGATTGAAGCTTCAGATAGAAGTTATTATGTTAATCAGGCAATTGCCGGTTTGAAACATGACGAAAAAACCATCATTACCCTGTATTACCAGGAGGAACTGTCCGTAAATGAAATTTCGGAGATTGTACAACTGACCCATTCCAATGTAAAGGTCAAGTTGCATCGTGCAAGATTAAAGCTTTATGAGGAACTGAACAGAATATTAAAAAATGAAATAAACACACTGCTATGAATAGTAAGAATACACATATAGATGAAAGAACCCGGGAATTATTGAAAAATACCGGGGTTGAAAAAACAGGTACTGATTTTACACGCAAAGTAATGAGCAGGGTGGAAAAGGAAAAGAAACTTCATCCCTACAAACAGGATAATACCTTGTGGCATATTCTTTTAGCTGTTGTTTTACCCGTAATGTATTTCTTGTATCAGATATTTACCGGTTCTGAAAGCTTCCTGGCAGAACTGGATCTTACCCTGAAGTTTCAGCCTTATATCCAATTGTTTCAACTATTGGCAGATAAGTTGGTTATGGATGTTTCCACACCGGTAGTACCTCTGGGAATTTTGGCCATTGTGATGCTTTTGGCTTTTGACAGGTTTATATTGCGTTCGCTTTCGTTTAAGTAATGGTTTTAATTTAAATGTTATAGTGGCATATCGCCCGGGTGAGATTGGCATTGCATCCGGGCGCTTTCAATGTAAAAAATAGGAATGATGAGTAACGGCATAAAACAATTTAATGTGAGGGTATATGGCCTTATTGTCAATGAAAACCGGGAGCTTTTACTGGCAGATGAATATCAGATGAATATGAAGATGACCAAATTTCCGGGGGGCGGACTTCAATTTGGTGAGGGAACAATTGACTGCCTGAAACGAGAGGCGCTTGAAGAATTCGGGCAAAAGATTGAAGTGCTGGACCACTTTTATACGCTTGATTATTTCCAACCTTCCATGTTCAATAAGGATTATCAGCTTTTGAGCATCTATTACAAGGCACGGTTTCCCGAACCTGTTCAGTTTAAGGTCTCTTCCAGACCTTTTGACTTTTCTGAACTAAACAATGGTAATATTTCCTTCAGATGGAAGGCATTGGACATTATTTCATCCGACGATATGACATTACCCGTAGATAAAATGGTTGCCGGTATGTTGAGAGAAAATGCCTAGCATTCTTTTGTGCTCTAAAGGATTAAGCTTCCTGCTCTGCGGAATTATAGATGATTGATGGTTCTTAAAGCTGTTCGCAGAGTTCAGTGAGTTTGTCCACAAAAGCTTCCCATGTATACTTCTTTTTTTCTTCCCTGATATAGGGCAGGAACTCACTTTCCCGGTTATTTTGGAAGAAATCATTGATGGCTTCTGAGATGGCCTGAGGATCTTTATCCACTACATATCCCACTTTTTTATGGGGCACGTTTTCGGATAATCCTCCCACGTTGGTAACCAGCATGGGCCTATCAAAATGATAGGCTATTTGTGTTATACCACTTTGGCTTGCAGTGTGATATGTTTGGGCTACCAGATCGGCGGCACAAAAGTAGTACTTGATGTGCGCGCCCGGAATGAATTTGTTGATGATGATTACGTGTTCAGAAAGTCCATGTGTTTTGATCAGTTCATTGTAAGAGGCAGGTTTGTCATAAAATTCACCCACAACAAGCAGTTTGATCCCTTGTTCTTTTATTTTTTCCTCCCCCAACGCTTTGATGAGCTGATCGAGTCCTTTATATTTTCTTACAATGCCAAAAAACAGGATGTATTTTCCTTCTTTTTCCAAATTCAGGTAGTTTCTGGCTTCGTTTTTTTCAATTTGCTCTCCGAGGTTATCATTAATGGGATGCGGAAAGTAAACTGCCGGTTTGTTCGTGAAAAGTTTAAGTTCTTCTTTTACAGTTGACGATAAGGTGATAAAACTCTGACATGCACCGAGGAAGTACCGGGTCAGCCATTTGTCGCCCGTTCTTTTTTCATGGGGTATGATGTTGTCGGTCATGCCAATAATCCGGGTGCGTTTTTTTGTTAGCCGTGCAATTGTCCCCAGGCACGGAGCCATGAATGGGATCCAGTATCTGACTATTAAAAGATCGGGAGCCATCCGGTTTATATTGAGGGCAGTTTGAATCCAGTTGAGGGGGTTGATGGAATTGATTCTTTCTTCTATCCTTATATTTTCCGGACGCGGATCGGCAGAATATTGGGTTTTTCCCGGAAAGAACACTTCCGGGTACTGCAGGGTATATGTATAAATAAGGGTTTCATGGCCTTTATGCTGTAAGGTTCGGCACAAGGATTCATTTGTATCTGCAATTCCTCCTCTGAAGGGGTGAGCCGGTCCGATAATCACAATCTTCATAAATAAGTATTTAAAGCTTGGCATTCACTGCGGACAAAAATACAAATTTTATAAGGCGGGAAGGTCTTGTCAGTTAACCTGCATTATTCATAAATTTTTACAAATATGAATAAAATGCAGGTTAACCCCGACTTAGGTGAACTTAAATTTTTGAAAAAAATTTTAGTGAACTTAGTCGCTGTCGGAGACAGGAATAATTCTTGAATTATTCGGGTTAAAATGTACTACAGGCATTCTTATAAAAAATCATTAGCTTTGGGGCTCTGTCAAAACATAAAGCAATCATTTCCAATGGGTAGAAGAGCAGTATTTTTGGACCGCGACGGGGTCATCAATGAGGAAAAAAACTTTGTGCTTTCACCGCATCAAATCGAGCTTTACCCTTTTTCTGGCGAAGCGGTAAAAAAGCTTAATCAAGCTGGTTATCCGGTTATTGTGGTAACCAACCAGTCGGCTGTGGCCAGAAATTATATTACAATAGAACAATTGAATGCCATTCATAATGCACTGATAGATAAGCTAAAAAGCGAAGGGGCTTACCTCGACGGGATCTACTTTTGTCCTCACAAGGGTGAGCTTGATGAGGAAGTGGGAAATAAGGAATACATTCATGATTGTGAATGCCGTAAACCCAAGCCTGGTATGATTTTCCGGGCAGCAGAAGATTTTAACATTGATTTGAAGCGTTCTTATCTTATCGGTGATAGTGAACGGGATATCATAGCAGGTAAGCGTGCTGAATGCATAACTATAGGAGTAAGGACCGGTAAAGGCCTTAATGGTATGAAGGAATCCCCCGATTATATATTCAATGACCTTCAGGAAGCTGTAGACTTTATCCTGGGCTTGTCGGAACAAAGGTAGAACAGATCACTTTTCGAATACCAGCCGGAGCATTTCGCGATAAACGGTCTCCCAGCCTTTCCAGTGCCCATGATCGCTTAAAGCCTCGTTATGCCAAATGGTAATAAAAGTGCCGTTAACGTGCTTAATTTTTTCTATTAGATCTTCAATGACAGATATGGCCGCAGTAACATTGTATTTTTTGTGCTGGTTCAGCGTAATGTCCATTACCTGGAAAGGATAAACGGTAAGGGACGTTTCTTCTTCATTGTCTAAATCATAATAATGGAACGGTGTACAGGTTCCTGCCCTGAAGCCGATATCGGTACTGTATCCCATGGTGTAATCTTCTTGAATACCGGCATTGATAAGGTTTCTGTACGTTTCGTTGAAATGAATTCGCAGGTAATGCTGCCGGCTTCTTATCACCTCTTTATTAATGATTTGCTTCAGCTCTTCAACTTCCCATTGCAGCAGGTCCGGATCCCTGAAAGCCTTATATGAGGGATGGATACCTATTTCTGACCGTTCGGATATGTTTTTGATTAATTTGCGGTAGGCTGTTTTATCGATTGATACATTGTTGTCGAATTTACCGCTATTCCCCACCAAAAAAAACCATATGGGCGTCAGTCCGTACTTTTGATGGGTATCAAAGAAGATATCGTATGTATCATAAGGATCTTTTTTGCCTGCAAGCGTCTGATACCTTCGGATGTTGTCCTGAATGTTCAGATTGAATATTGACCTGAGTGTTGCCCCGAGTGTTCGGCTGATTCCTTTGAACAGAAAGGCATAGGCGTTATCAACATCAATGGTGGGGATGTATTGAAATGTTCTTGAAGAATATTCAAATTCAGGAAAATGCCTCCCGATTATATCGCCCAACATATAGGCCCATTGATCTACGATGGGTTCCTGGAGAAAACTGCTGGTATATGCCAGGCTTTGTTTGGCTTCAAAGCGACCGTGCTCGTCGGATGAAAAGGGAAGATATTCTTCATATCTGGATACCAGGAAAAAAGAAGCTGCAAATATATCAAATGGTATGGAGGAATGATCATTGGTCTGGAAAAATATCTTTATAGTATCCCACTGAGTAACAAATATTTCTTGTTCTTTAATTTTTTTCTCAAATAAAAGGTTGGTGGGTGTGATGATCAAACGGTTACCCAGTTTTTTTGCAGAATAGTTTATGGCAGGTCCCTCATGATTGCTGAATTCTGCTTCATTATCGGTCAATTTATATTGAACTCCCAATATATCCCGAAAGATAAAATTGCATATATAAGTGAGCCTCGGCGTTATTTGTGCGGTATAAATGAGTAGCAATCGCAATAAATTTTTGATCAAAGATAATAAAAATTAGTGATCGAATTCAATTACAGTAATGCCCGACCCTCCAAATTCCAGGTGTTCGTCACGGTAAGTTTTCACCATATCTACCGTGTCCAGATAATTTCTTATCAACTGTCGCAATATGCCATTGCCTTTTCCGTGCAGTATCCGTACCCGCTCTATATTGAGCATGATGGCTTCGTCAATAAAATCTTTTACTTCCTGAAGGGCTTCTTCTGCTCTTTTTCCTCTCACATCAATTTCCGGATGGAAGTCCATTTTGCGTTTTCCTGTATCAAAATTCTGATAATCCGTATTTTGTCCGGTGGATTTTGTTTTTTTCCTGTATTCGTCTTCACTGATCTTTTCCAACTGGTCGTTCCTGATCGTGGTGATGATATTGCCGAAACCTACCAAAATGCTGTTTTCATTGATATCCATTACTTCGCCCACTGCTTCTCTTTGTTTTAACCGAACCTTGTCTCCTTTACTTATTTGCTCTTCCTTTTGTTCGCTAACTTGTTCATTTTTTGGTGAGAGGTTGAGGTCATTGCTCAGGTTTTTCTTTTCCCTTTTAAGTGTTTTCAGTTGGCTGTCGAGGTGTTCGTCAGCACCGGACTGCATTTTTTGCTTTTTGAACTCCTCAAAATCTTTTCTGATCTGTTTGGTTTTTTCTTTTTCTGCATTGCTTTCCTTGATTTTCCGGATGGTGTTTTCGATTTTTTTATTTGCATTATTCAACAGTTCATTGGCTTCTTCCTCTGCTTTTTTCTTAATCTCATTCTGCATTTTTTTTGTGTTTTGGAGTTGTTCCGAATATTGATTCAGCACCTTCTCCAGTCTTTTTTCCTTTTGTTTGATCGATTCGCGTTTTTGTTCCCAGTATCTTTTATCCCTTATAATGTCCTTCAGGTTTTTGTCAAAATTGATGTGTTTCTTGCCTACTTTTTGTTCGGCTTGATCAAGTACGGACTGTGGAAGCCCGATCTTTTTTGCTATCTCGAAAGCGAATGAACTCCCCGGTTCTCCGATTGTCAGTTTATAAAGTGGTGACATGTTGTCAGTATCAAAAAGCATCGCTCCGTTTTCAATTCCTTCAGCAGAGGAGGCAAAATGTTTGAGGTTGGAGTAGTGGGTGGTTATAATGCCCATGATCTTTTTCTTGTTCATCCTGTCCAAAATGGCTTCAGCAATGGCGCCTCCCAGGGTCGGTTCGGTTCCGGCCCCGAATTCATCGATCAAAATGAGTGAATGGGCATCTGCAAATTTGATGAAATTCTTCATGTTTAAAAGATGAGAGCTGTAGGTGCTCAGATCATTTTCAATGGACTGGTCGTCGCCGATGTTGATGAACATGTTTTGAAAAACACCCATTTCTGAGCCAGGTTTTAAAGGCACGAGCAGTCCGCATTGGAACATATACTGTATCAATCCCGTGGTAGTGAGGCATACGGATTTTCCCCCGGCATTGGGCCCGCTTATTACCAAAATTCTTTGCTTTTCATTATCCAGAGCTATATCGAGGGGCACCACCTGCCGGTTTTCCTTTTTAAAGTTCAGATACAAAAGAGGATGTATGGCCTGATACCACCTAAGATGGGGGTGTTTAACCATAGCAGGCCTCGTGGCATGGATTTCTCTTGCAAATAGAGCCTTTGCCCTTATGAAGTCAATCGTTCCCAGAAAGTCATTGGCCTGAAGCAGATCATCCAGATAGGGTCTGATATCAGTTGCAAGCGCTCTCAGGATACGTACTACCTCACGTTTCTCTTCGTACCGCATTTCTTTGATATGATTATTGAGCTCAACGATTTCCGAAGGTTCAATATAGACCGTTTTTCCTGAGGCCGATTCATCCTGGATCAGCCCGTTGATTTTTCTTTTGAGCCGGGCATCAATCGGAATAACAGCTCTTCCTCCACGTATCGCAAGCGAAGACTCTTCCTCTACCACACCCTGTTGTTTCAGTTGTTTGAATATTCTTCCTATCCGGGAAGAAACAGCCGATTCTTTTTCCCTGATCTCGTCCCTTAATCGTTTTAGTTCCTGAGAAGCAGTATCTTTCATTTCTCCCTTGTTGGTCAGTATTTGATCGATACGCTCCGTGATAAAAGGATAAGTTTTTATATTTCTGGCAATATGATACAGTTTTTGGTATTTGTCCTCATTATACCTCTTTTTGAGGAAACCCAGTATGTTTTTAATGGTAGTCTGATTCTGCCGGAGGTTATACACTTCATCCTGTTCCATATAAGTGCCCTCAATTCTTATCTTTTCCAGGGCATCTTTCATGTTGATGCAATGATCCAACGGAAAATTTTCTTCCATTTCCAGGATTTCACGGAATTCCGCAACCTGATCGATTAACAGCGCAATGAATTTGGGTGAAGAGGAGAACTTGATCTGATCGGTCTTTTCTTTACCCAGCGTACTTAAACAATGGCTTTTTATTCTTCCTCTGATCTTGTCAAATCCTATTTTTTCCTCGAAATTCTTTGGATATAACACAAATGAAATTTTTTGATTTATTTGCAAAATTAATATTTTCAAACTATCAGAATATCTTATATATTTTGTTTCATCGTCATAATTGTTCTTTTTTTTCGTTGAACCCAAACAATGTTTTTTCTATGATTTTTCGTTGAACCAAAAAAATGTTTTTTTCTATGATGGCAGCCGGAGATAAAACAAATAATATTCAATTCCTCTGGATCACCTTATTCGGTATCTCTATGGCATTTTTTGAGAGTTCCATAGTGGTATATTTAAGAGCGTTATATTACCCGGAAGGTTTTTCCTTCCCCCTTGAAATTGTAGATCCTCAGATAGGCGTTACCGAATTTTTAAGAGAATTATTTTCATTGATTATGATTATTAGTGTGGCACTTATAGCCACAAAGAATTTTATGCAGCGTTTCTCCAATTTTCTTTATATTTTTGCTGTATGGGATATATTCTACTACATTTTTCTGAAGCTCCTCCTGGGTTGGCCTGCTTCATTAATGACATGGGATATCCTGTTTCTGGTACCTGTTCCCTGGACCGGACCTGTACTTACACCGGTTTTAATTTCTTTGATCATGATCATGTTCGCTTTAACCATCCGTTATTTTAACCGTTTATCCGGTTTCCGCATGTTTTTGGAGATCAGAGAGTGGCTCGTATTGCTTGCCGGGGCTTTGGTGGTGTTTGTTTCCTTTATATCCGATTTTGTTGATTATGTGTTTGGCCATTATACATCCAGGGCTGAATCCATAGAGCCATTGTTCGGTAACCTGGAGAGCATCACCTTGAGTTACACACCCCAGGAATTTAACTGGTGGATCTACACGCTGGGAGTTCTTTTACTTCTTTTCAGTTTATCGATGATATACAAAAGGAATAAGAAACTTTATATAAAAGATTGAAATAATGGAAATCTGGTACTTACATCCTTTGTCCATTGCTGCTTACATTATAATTGGTATTTTCTTTATATGGCTGATCATCCGACAATATACCGTAAAGTTAAAAAGGAAAAACCGGAAGCTGGAAAGGATGGTCGGGGAGAAAAACAGAGAAATCGAAGAAATCAGGGAGGCGCTTAAGAGCCGGTCAGATAAACTCGCCAGAACCGAGGAAGAGCTGCAGAAACAGCGCTCCAATTTTGAACAACTCGTGGGGAAGCGTACAGAAGAATTGCAAAAAGCGAAGGAACAAGCAGAAGAAGCCGACAGGCTGAAAAGTTCGTTCCTGGCAAACATGTCTCATGAGATCAGAACCCCCATGAATGCCATTGTCGGTTTCTCCAATTTGTTGAACGATGAGGATATCAATCACGACATACGGAAAGAATTGATCAATCAGATCAACATACAAAGCAACACCTTGTTGAATTTGATTGATAACCTGATAGATCTGGCTAAAATTGATGCCGGACAGCTTGATGTAAAACAGGTAAACTGCCCGATGGATGAAATTCTGGAGGAATTGTACGATTCGTTTTCAGAAACAGCAGCCTATAAGGATATTGATTTAGAGGTCAACGGGGATAAGGCATTAAAAGATTATCTTATATTGGGCGATCCTTATCGTGTAAAACAGGTATTCAGCAATTTGATAGACAATGCAATCAAGTTTACGGATGCGGGTTTGGTTGAATTCGGGTGTGAAATGATCACCTCCAAAAGTAACCCTGTTGCACAATGTTACGTAAAGGATACTGGTAGGGGAATCAATAAGAGGCAGCAGGAGTTGATTTTTCAACGATTTAAGAAAGTTGAACACGAGCGGCAGAAAATATTCCCGGGAGCAGGTCTGGGTTTGAACATCAGTAAGATTTTGATAGAAATGATGAAGGGAGAGCTTTCCCTTCAATCTTTACCTTATCAAGGTTCTGTATTCTTTTTCACCTTACCTGCGGAGAAAAACATCAGATAATCCAATGATATGCAAACAATCCATCCGAAAAAGAACTGGCAGGGTAAGACCATTTTGATCGCTGAAGATGAAGAAAGCAACTTCAAATATCTTCAACTGGCTTTACGGGATACCCAGGTGAACATTATCCGGGCCAAAAATGGAAAGGAAGCGGTTGATCTTTGCAGGAAGCATACCGACATCGATTTGGTGTTAATGGATATTAAAATGCCTGGTATGGATGGCTTTCAGGCTACAAAAGAGATAAGGCAATTTGCAGAGGATCTTCCGATTATTGCATTAACTGCTTATGCAATGGCAGATGACAAAGATACCAGCCTTGAAGCGGGATGTAATGATTATATTTCCAAACCTGTTAAACGCAATCGCATTTTTAGCATACTGGACAAATACCTCTAAAAATAAAACGAGGGTCTCTTTTTGACACCCTCGTTTTATTTTTTTATGGATACAAACATGGAATTAGAACGGGAAGTCTTCTTCCTGTTCTTCTACTTTCACTTTTTCCTGCTCCGGTTTTTCAGCCCTCTGGTGTACGGGATTGCCTTCCACATATATGGCTTTATAAGGCAGGGTAGGACAGGCATATTCACAGGCACCGCATCCTATACAAATATCTGTATTGGTTTCGGGAAGCAACAATCCTTCTTTATATTCAATCATATACACCGCTTTTGTAGGACAATGTTCTGAACATGAGCCGCAGTTGGTTCCTTCAGTCTCCACAATACAATTTTCCTTAACAAATTGCACTTTCCCCAGTTGTGTGAGTTGTTTGTCCTCTAATTTAAGAGGCAGGAGTGCTCCTGTAGGGCAGACCTCCGTACAGGCCACGCAGTCATAATTGCAAAATCCGGCGTGGTTGTCCATCCTTGGTTGCATGAGGCCCCTGAGTCCATATTCAAACAAGGCGGGCTGAAGCACACCGGTGGGGCAGGCATTGACACACAAATGACATGCTGTACAAGAGTCATTGAAATGGTCCGTATTTTTTGCTCCCGGAGGAGAAACCGGATTTTCTCTCTTTATGGGATTGGTGGCACTATAAGAAACCAGTTCCTGCGCCTTACTGAGTTTGGTTATGCTCATAAAAGCCAGGGCCATACCTGCCAGGAACCTCCGCTTGCTTGTATCTGTTCTGTGCATGGATTTGATTTTTGTATCCTCTGTGGCTGAGTCTTGTGAAACCGTTGCAGTTCCGTCGGGAACAGCTTTCTGTGAGGTATACAATTCGTTGAGACTGTATTCGGCACTTGAAAACGGACATACCTGAAGACAGTTAAAACAGCCGACACATCTGGAAAAATCCACTGTTTGGGTTTTGGTTTCTATGCACCCCCCTTTACAAGCCCGCTCACATAAGCCACATTTTGTGCAGGTATCCGGATTCAGCCTGATCTTATAGAGGGAGAGTCTGGAGACCAGTCCCAGAAAAGTTCCTACCGGGCACACCGTGTTGCAGTATAATCTGCCTTTTGCAATGGACATCCATCCTACCAGCACCAAAAAACCGATTGAAATACCAATGATTAAGAGATGTTGGGGATAAGTATCTATATGATACAAGGCATAGATGTCGTAATTGTTCAGGATGGTGGCCAGAAGATTGTTGCCTCTCCTTAACAGGGGACTGAAAATATCAGTTGTGATCCTGCCGAAAATACTGTAAGGATCCAGAAGGGAGAGAGCAAGCACGCTCCCGCTTATCATAAAGACGATGACAATTGCCAGGAGTCCATACCGCAACCATGGGAGAGGTTTTAAATAATGATACTTATATCTTTTTCGCTTTTTCTTTTTCCGGTTGAGTTTTAATCTTAAAAAACTCAACACATCCTGCAGGATTCCCAGCGGACATATGGTTGAACAATAAACCCTTCCAAATAACAAGGTCAG